>NZ_JAMYKT010000012.1:0-196177 GCF_040317515.1 Mesorhizobium sp. M1428 | reverse complement strand
TCCGCGTGGTCTACTACGCCCCCGGGGGCGGTCATGCCGCCCTAGCCCCTCCCCCCTCCTTTTATTCCCCCGGGGCTGGGGCGCGCGGGCCGCCCCGGCCGGCGCCACCGATGCGGACATTCGAAACCACGATGTTGCTTGAGATGCAATGCGCTCCGGGGTCGGCACTGCCGTGCGGCAAATCAGGCCGGGAGCCGCCACATTCGCACACGACCTGCACCACGCAATTCCGTTTCCGCGAGTGGGTCGCAAGCGAAATTTGGTCCAAGCAGTTGATGAGTTGCATCCGAAATACGGATTTCATCGGGCTCCGCGGACGTTTGGATACGTGCGGCGAGATTAACGGTGTCGCCCCATAGATCATAGGCAAACCGCCTTTTGCCTATAACGCCCGCCACGATTGGTCCTGAGTGAATTCCAATTCTGAGTCTTATCGGTTCTCCTGCGAAGTGTTCGAGCTTAACCGCCTTCCGCAGTTCAAGTGCATAGTGCGCAAGGGCTTCCGCATGATCGGACCGCGCGGCGGGCAGGCCAGCGACTACCATCACACAATCGCCGATTGTCTTGATCTTTTCGCAGCCGTATCGCTCCGAGAGCAGATCCGCCGCCTTGAAGAAGTAATTTAAAATAGCGAGCGTCGTCACCGCTCCGACGTTCCGCGCTCTTTCCGTAAAACCAACGATGTCGGCAAAAAGCACACTCACCTCTGCGTAGTTGTCTGCAATTTCTTCGTGCGCTTTTAGCCGCTCCGCGATAGACGCCGGAAGAATGTTGAGGAGCAGGGCTTCGGCGCGCTGGTATTCACGTGACAATCCCTCTTGGCTCGCCCTCAACGCCTCGTTCATCGATTGTAATTTCTCGTTGAGTTGACGCTCCCTCTCTTGCAGGAGCGTCATTTCATAAGCCTTCTGTTGAAGTCGCTGCCTATTGTCGCGTTCGGCAGTGGCGTCAAGAAAGAGCAGCCACACGCAGGCATTGTCAGCAAAAAGATGGAGGTCCGCGACACGCCCGCTGGGCAGTTCGACCATGGCCATATGATATGGAAGCTCCGGGCAGGGCAGCAAACCTTCCATGAATTCAAGCTGCTCGGCAACAGGCTTACCTATGCGAACTGATGAGAGTCCGTAATGTTTAACGTTACCGCCCTTCTCAGCTATGCAAAGCTGGGCGTCGATTTTCAGATATGCGACGGAGTGCTCGTTGTAGAAGAAATCGTAAATCCAGCTTCTGACTTCTCGTGGCAATTCGTGCATGGTCTATTTGCTAACCATCGAAGCAAGCTGACGAAACGCACCATCAACATGTTCACCCGAAAGCGCACTTGTTAGATAGATTTGCCATCCAAGTTGCCTCAGTTCGTCAATTTCAGTATCCGATATTGCCCACCGGTCGGCCAGATCGGATTTGTTGAACAGCAATACAAACGGCATAGCGCCGAATTCAGCCTCGGCCCGCTCGCGCAACGTGAGCGCCACTTCAAGAGTAGCGGCGCGGGTTCCATCGACGACAAGCACGAGCCCGCTCGCACCTCGCACATAGCTGACGCGGAATGAGCCGATATCGTCTTCGCCGGCCAAATCCCACAAAATCAGATCCACGGTTTTGTCCGGGAATGCGACACTCTTCTTGTCGATTTTCACTCCCACCGTGGTCAAGTAGGTTTCTGAAAAGATGCTTTGCACAAACCTGCGAACGAGACTCGTCTTTCCGACAGCGAACCCGCCCAACATGCAGATCTTCTTTTGCAATTTCCTGGGCTCCGCCCTAGTGGAAGTTTACCGTAACCGAAACTCTGCGGTTGGCGGAGTTCCCCGTTCGGCTATTTTCAATCTCCGCTGGCTCAAAGGTGCCCGCGCCGCGAACCAAGAGCAACTCCGGATCGACGCCGCGCTTCTTGAGAAGCGCACGAACTGTTTCCGCGCGCGCGGCGCTGATCGACAATTTGGCCGTTTCACGGCCCGTCTCGTCCGAATGGCCGGTCAACATGAACTGTGCTGTTACGCCTGCGTTGCGGGCGTCCTTGGCCAATTGCTTCAACTGGTTCGCCAAATTGTCGAGAACCGGCAGTTGCTCCGGTCCCGGTACAGCCTTGCCAGAATCGAAGAAAATGTTGACCGCTTGAATAGCCTCCCTCAAATGAGTGAGTTGCGGAGGGGTCAACTCACGCAGCTCGGAGAGTTCTAGAGAGAGTCCGTCCGCGGACAGCTCTTGGGCGGCGACCCGCGCCCGATCTATCCAGGCGGCAGGAGCCTCACCCTGGGCAACGATGCGATCCTTGATGATCGAAAGCCGTACTGAATCAGGCGGAGTCAGCGACGCCATCAGCCGCTTCACCACGAACTTCGGATCGAGGCTTTGATAGAATTGCCACTGCGAATGAACGCGAGCAGGATCGACCCCTGTTCCGGACAGAAGAGCCTTCGGGTCGGCGGCCTGGGGGTCTCTCAGGCCGGAAATAAAGAAATGTCCGCCCCGCGCCGTTTGTTGGGCGACAATGATTCCGGCTTGGGCCTCCAGTCGCGACACATAAGTCTGCCAGTGCTCCGCCGCGCGTGCTTCGGGGCTCACATCACGAACCTTGGAGATGTCGAATTCCGGTCCGCCTGCCGAAAGCTGTCGGGCCGCTGCGCGCGCCCGATCTATCCAGGTATCGGGAGCCTCACCCTCGGCAACGATGCGATCCTCGACGATCGAAAGCCGAACCGATTTCGGCGGGGTCAGCGACACTATCAGCCGCTTCAGGACGAACTTCGGATCAAGGCTCTGATAGAATTGCCACTGCGAATGAACGCGGGCAGGATCTACCTCCGTTCCGGACAGCAGACCCTGCGGGTCGGCGGCAAGCGGGTCTCTCAGGCCGGAAATATAGAAATGTCCGCCCCTCGCCGCTTGTTGGGCGACGATGATTCCCGGTTGGGCCTCCAGTCGCGACACATAGGCCCGCCAGTGCTCCACCGCACGTGTTTCGGGGCTCACATCACGAACCCTGGAGATATCGAATTCCGGTCCGCCTGCCGAAAGTTGTTGGGCCGCTGCGCGCGCCCGAACTATCCAGGTGTCGGGAGCCTCACCCTGGGCAACGATGCGATCATTGACGATCGAAAGTCGTACTGAATCCGGCGGAACCAGCGACGCCGTTAGCCGCTTCAACACGAACTCCGGCTCGAGGCTCTGATAGAATTGCCACTGCGAATGAACGCGGGCGGGATCGACCTCCGTTCCGGCCAACAGCGACTCCGGGTCGGCGGCAAGCGGGTCTCTCAGGCCGGCAACATAGAATTGGCCATTGTGCACCTTTTGTTCGGCAACGATGATGCCCGGCTGGGTCCCCAGTCGCGACACATAGGCCTGCCAGCGCTGCCCGGATTGCCAGGAAAGAAAGAACCAACCGCCTGCGGGAATCAAAACCAGCAGGACTGCAGCCAAGACCAGCCACGGAAATCCCTGGTTTGATTCCTCCTGCTTCAGTTCAACGCAGGTCTGCAACTGCGTCTCTACGCCGACCAGCTGCGAACTATCGCCGTCAAACTGCTCTAGAGCCTGTGAGTATTCATCATGGATGCGAAGCAATACATCGCGAATTATTTCATGTAATTCCTCCGGCGGATTTCCCCGGATCACCGCAACCAAGGTCGCAAACGGTCCAACTTCCGACCAGAGACGAAGCTCCCCGAAACGGATCGTGTCCAGGCCGCTCTGTTCTTTCTCGTTAAATGAGTCCCTTACAAAATCTTGAATTGCACTAAGCATAGAAGAAATGAGTTGGGGATCTTCGCTGGTTGCATTATCAGCAGTTACATGCGCTATCAAAAGCCCGGAATTGCGATTGATGAGAAAAACATGTTCTACACGATAGACAAGAGAATGCTTAAGAACAACTTCTGAGAAGCTCGCTCCTGTTCTCCAAGCTTCAAGTCTCCACTTGAGCCCATGCCAGGTAAATATATGTCTTAAAGTTTCATTCAGCGATTGAAAGGTTTGGTCGATCTTTTCGCCGATCGACTTGCGAATAGCCGGCAGAAACACCGGGTACAATATATCCGTAAGCGTACGCGGGCTCTTCTGGATAGACCGTTGCACGGCCCTCTCGACAGCTGGCGCAAGCGCCTCTCCGAGTTGCGCATGAAGCGCACGTGCGGCTGCACTGGGGAGGACGCCCCCCACTGCGGCCGCAAGCTGCTCAGGTTCGTCGAGCAGGTGCGTAACTCGTGAAAGCTCCGAAATTTCGCGGCCGACCAGCAACTGGCGCAGCGTTTCCATGCGAGGGTCGGCGGTTGGGATTCCGTCGAGACGCGCACGATAGTCCGGATCAACGTTCCGGGCAATTTCGATCAAAAGGCGAGCCAGAGCCTCGCGATCAATCTCTGTATCGTTCGAAGCTCCTCTTTGAGGAAGGCTGATTGGGTCGACGGTCGACGTCAAGTTCCGATCAACTCACTTTCCACGTACGCTCCGAGTTGTTCTTGCTGCCGACGGGATCCTGATTTAGACATTTTGCAACCTCAACAAACAGGCCAGCCAAAAGATTTCGGTCGGTCTTGACGTTGCCGAGATCAGAAAACATTTTCTCCATCAGCATCTGAATGCTTTCATTCTTTTGCTTGATTTCCTCACGCAGCAAATGATCGTTTCGATTTATCCGGTCCGCAACTTCCCGCTCAAGCTCGCTCAACTGATCCGACAACGCGCGCACTTGCTTTTCGAGCGCCTGATTTTGCTCGCGAAGATTCCGATCAATCTCCTTGTCGGCATCGGCTCGCGCGTCTTTTTCGTTCCGCAATTGCGCCGCAAGCGAGTCGACCTGCTTCTTTGCATTTGACTCGTACATTTCAAGATTGCGCTTGGCCTCGGATTCGACATCCTTGAAGCGCTGCAAGACCCGTTCTTCAAGCTTGGAAAAGCGGCGGTCATAGTCCTGCATCTGGTTGCCGAACAGCAGATCACGTATCTTGTCGACACCGACGGCGTCGCCGGGGGCCCCGCTCTCGCGAGCCTGGCCCGCCATGAAGGTCAGCCCGCTTCCTTCTGCATTACTTATCAGATTTGCGTCCGCTTTATTTGCCGAAGAAGCGGTACTCGAAGATTCCTTGGCCATCCCATGCCCCTCCTTTGAACATTGTCCCAGCGCTAATTTAGCAACTGATAAACTTGCCAGCAAAATTGCCGACCCGCAAGCCGGAATCTTCTCGGCTTAAGTCGGTTCGTACGTCCCCATTCGGGTAGATTCGACATGCGCATCGGCCTCAGCTCTAAGCCGTCGGGCACGCGCGCTTGCCATTCGGCCTGTCTTCAAGTCTTTTTTGCCCACCTCTAATTCGCCCTTATCTTGACAGGGCAGTGCTGCCAGCCGATGCCGTCATCCGGTTTTGACATTTGCCGACTCTTGCCGAAGAAGACGAAAGCTCGATGATCCAGGACAATGCTACCGCAAGGCGGTGTGGTACCGATGTTCAATGCCGAGCAAACCGTCGGCGCAACGCTTGCCGGCATCCGCCGGCAGACCTGCCAGATACTGGATATAGTGGTGATGGACGATGGGTCGACGGACTGATCGGCGTCGATTGTGACGGCCTTCGCCGAGAAACATCAACGCATCTTGTTCTACCTCGTACCTGGCGCGGGTAAGACGGCGTGGCGCATGATCCCTTGGTTTCAATCGTGGTTCCTGCGCACAACGCGGAGGTAACGCTGGCGCGCGCTCTCGATTGCCTTCTCGATCAGGAAATAGTGGATTGGGAGGCGATCATCGTCGACGACGCCTCCACGGACCGCACCCCCGCGATCATCGCCGGTTATGTAGAGCACGATGCCCGATTTCGGACGTTGAGGTCTTGTGCGTATAGCCCCGCCGGCGCGCGCAATAGCGGGATTTCGACAGCGCGCGGCCGCTGGCTCATGTTTCTGGATGCGGACGATTGGGTGGATGCCAGCTTCCTTGCGAAGATGCTGGCCGCACTGAAATCTGCTCCCGATGCAGTGGCCGCCTATTGCGGTTCCCGGCGCGTGATGCCCGACGGCGGACTCACCCCGGCGAGCATCCCAACGGAAGTCGCGATCCAGCCCTTCGAAACATTCGCCCGCCGGTGTGCCATCGCCATTCACGCGCTGCTGGTCGACCGGGAGATCATTGTCGAGTTGGGCGGTTTCGATGTGTCGCTGCGCACCTGCGAGGACTGGGACCTGTGGCAGCGCCTCGCACGTCTGGGCAAAAATTGGGTGATGGTCGACGAGCCGCTCGCTTTCTATCGGGCCAGCCCCAACGCGCTCAGCCGCAATTCGGCGCAGATGCTGGCAGATGCCGAAATCGTGATCGCTCGCGGCTTTTCCGCCGATCCCAGGGTCAAACACCCGGCATCGGCTCACGCCAATGGAGCGATCGAGGCGAACGGTGGCACCGCTTCCGAAGCGCTCGCGTGGTTCGCATTGTGGAACGCCGCGTCAGATTGCGGCTGCGGCTCGCGCTCGATCAACCCGCAATCCCTGCGCGCGCTCCCGGCAGGACGTAAGTGGGCGCGTGAGATCGCCAAGGTGGCCGTCGATGGCCTTATGGCAGGAAGCCTGTCGGTGCCAGCGCAATTGGCTGCCAGGTGGGACAGGTTCGGCGGCTCCCTCACCGAGCTGATCATCGAACTCGGCAAGGTCTGGAACAATCCCGAGGCGGCTCGCCGCGTCCAGTATCACGTTGAGCAAATGCTGCTCGATGTCGACGATCTTGCCGCGCCGCGCAGGCTGGCGCGGACACTTGGAATTCGTGTCGAGGCGCGAAATCCGGCCTCGATCGAAGTGCCGGAAGGAATAGATCAAATCTATGCCTATCTGATGCTGGATGGCCGGATCGAGGCTCTCGTGCAGTTCGGCGTACTCGGGAAAGTGACAAGGCGTCATTGGGTTGAATTGATCCTGAATTCCGTGCCCCCTGAGCGGCTTATGCACAGTGCCGCGCGGCTTGCGAGGCGATCGCCTGTACATGAACCGCAAAAGGGCGCCGGTGCCGACAAGTCAAACAAGTTTGCAGCCGAGGCATTGTTGTCCATGGCGGGACGCCGGTCCGATCGGGACAGCCATTTCGGCAAACTCGCGGGATTGGCCGCGGAAGCGCAGGCGCTGGTTCGGTCGAGCGCCGAAACTAAAGAGCCTCTTGCAGCGCCGCGCCGTGCACGGGCCACGGATGGGCGCGACAATGATCGCACGTCTTTCTGGAATCGCCATTTCGCGACCGAGGATCCCTGGAACTACGGTTCGCCCTATGAGCAGGAAAAATATGAGCGGCAGCTCGAAATTCTGCCTGCCGGTCCCATCGGACGGGCGCTTGAGCTGGCCTGCGCGGAGGGCCACTTCACGCGGCAGCTGGCGCCGCGCGTGGGCCATTTGACCGCAACTGACATCTCCGCCGTAGCCATCGGGCGGGCGCGCGCGCGATGCAACGATCAGCCGAATGTTGAGTTCGGCGTACTGGATTTCTCTGCGGACACGCTGCCGGGCGAAATGGATCTGATCGTCTGTTCGGAAGCGCTCTACTACCTGGATGATCTCACCGAGTTGCGGCGCATCGCCAAAAAACTCGCTGGGGCGTTGGCGCTTGGCGGCAGTTTCATCAGCGCACACGCATTCGTGCTGCGAGACAATGTTGAAAGGACGGGCTTCGACTGGAACACATTCGGTGCACAAGCAATCTCAGAGATGCTGGCAGCGACCGACGGCCTCGTCCTCGAGCAATCGATCCAGACCGAGCTCTACCGCATAGACCGCTTCCGCCGCCTGTCACCAGGCGACGTGGCGACGGAACCGATGATAGATCATGTGCCAATCCGCGCACCCGTCGAAATCGGGGTCGCGCGAAATATCGTCTGGGGCGGGGCGCGGGCCTTGCGCCGCGACGTCGCGCGTAGCGAGCGGCGACAGCGTATCCCTGTCCTCATGTATCACAGCGTCTCCGATGAAGGTCCGGCCGCGCTCGCCCGTTTTCGGCTCACGCCCGCCTTATTCGCCAGCCAAATGGCATGGCTGCGCGCCAATGGCTTTCACGCGATTAGGTCCGAGCAGCTGGAATGGTTCATCGCCAACCGTCAGCCTTTCGTTGGCCGCCCAGCGCTCATCACGTTCGATGACGGCTTCCAGAACTTTGCCGACCATGCCTGGCCGATCTTGCGCGCGAACGACCTGACCGCGGAAGTATTCCTGGTGACGGACTTGGTGGGTGAAAGTGCACTGTGGGACGCCTACAGCGGCCCGCCGACGCAGCTTATGGACGCCGGGACGGTGCGACGCCTCGCCGGCGAAGGTGCGTTCTTCGGAAGCCATCTGGCGACGCATCGCGCGATCGATGGTCTGTCGAGCTCTGACTTGGCCGCCGAGCTCCTGCGCTCTCGTATGTTCATCGAACGGTGGACCGGTCGGCCAACCACGGCGTTCGCGGCGCCCTTCTCTGTCACCGACCGACGGCTTGGCAGGCTGGCCAGGGAGTGCGGCTATCGAATCGGCTTCGGCGGCAGACACGGGCCGGCGGACCTCGATTGCGATCCCATCGACCTTCCGCGCATCGAGATTCGCGGGGATCGCTCGCTCGATGACTTTGTTGGCAAAGTCGAGGCCGTGCTCGCATGAACGGTGAACTTGTCAGTGTCTCGATTTGTAACAAATTGGTTCCGCTTTTTGTTCAGCGTCCCGCCCGCTTACCTGGTTCGCAAGTCTATCGGGCGACTTGGGATACGGCTGACATCAGCTCCTGCGGGTTTGGCGCCCCAAACATGTATCGCCCGCCCTCTGGAACCTCCGTGAAGCTCCAGCGAACGATCCCCTGCCGGTCCAGCAGGAACTGACCGACCAATTGTCCGTGTCCCGTTGCTAGCATCTGCTCGTCGGCTTCGGTCAGTTCGTACTGGTCCATCTTGTTGAGGATTTCGCTGGCCGCAATAGGATCCATAGGACCGGGTAACTCGCCGGGTATGTCGACCCGCATATCCTTTGCCGCTGCCATCGAGACCTTGTACGGCCAGTTCGTCTCGTTTTGGGTGAATTCGAGGTTGGGCAGTCCAAAGGCACGATGTGAAGCGCGTTCAGGGTCGGAGGCCGCAAGCAGATTCGGCATGGGGTGGTAGCGGAAATAGAGACGCGCCCGGTCGATCGGCGTGTTGACCACCGTCAGGCTCTCCACGCCCTTTTCGCGCAGCTGCGGATCAAGCCGCGCCTGGGCGGCGATATGGCGCCGGCAAAACGCACAATGCAGACCTCGAAACAGGCCGACCAGCACCGGTTTTTGGCCGCGAAAGTCGTCAAGCGCGATCTTGCCTTCCTGAGTAATGGCGTCGAGTACCACGTTTGGCGCACGGTCGCCCGGTTGAAGCGGCAGCAAGTCACTACGCGCGGACATTTCCAACCTCCAACCCCGGCTAGTCGAGAAAAGGCAGCACCACAAGCGCTTCCGGGTCGAGCCCGTGCTGGGCGCATATACCCTGCGCCAGGGAAAAGTAGCGTTCGGCCTCGGCCAGATTGTCGAGGTCGAGATTAAGCGTTGCGAGGCCATCATAACACGGAAACAGCAGTTGGGGTTCGCCCGTTTCGCGGGCAACGTCCAGTGCTTCGTGAAACAACCCAACCGCCAGGTCCGGACGGCCGTTGCACTGGTGGATCTGTCCAAGCACGATCAACGGCACCGGCAGGTGCTCGCGCTGGTCGAGCGCCCGGTCGATCTCGATGGCCTTCTCGGCAGCAGGCACGCCCTCCGTTGGACAGCGATCCGTGAAAGTACAACAAGCGACAGCCAGATTGGCGAGAAGGCGCGCCTGGAACCCCAAATCACCAATACGGCGCGCCACTTCAAGACCGCGCCGACAGACCTCCATCGCCTGTGCCGGATCGATGGTCGTGTAAAGCACGCCGAGATTGGTGTAGCCGCGGCAGGCCGCGCCCAGCAGACCGGCGGCTTCAGCCAATTCAATGCTGCGCTCAACCTGACGCACGGCCTCACGGTTTCGCCCAAGGCGAGCCAGCGCGACAGCCTTGGTATTGAGTGCCTCGGCGGTCACAAGAGTGGCATCACGCCCTATCTCGGAGACATGCTCCGTTGTCAGAGTGCGTACGCAATCCAGCGCCGCGTCTGCCCATTTTGCCGCGAGAGCGTGATCTCCGCTGCGGAACGCCTGCCGGCCACGTTCTTGCCACAGATGCGCCTGCTCGATCGGAGCATCCGCTCCATCGAGGAGCGCTGCCGCCTCAGCATAGCGGGCTTCTGCCTTGTCCCGCTTGCCGACGTCCCAGAGCAGCCGACCGATCTTGCGCAAAACTCGCGCCGAGGCGACGTGATTGGCCGACTCGCGGTATGCCTGCAACACAGTCTCGTAGTGGTGGTGCGCGATCTCGCGGCGGCCTGCCGGGCCGCTCAAATCGGCAATGCGCTCCGCAATTGCCAGTTTGAGCGGTGTTTGCCCGATCGCGTCCAATGCAGTCAGTGCTCGCTCGTAGAAACGAAGGGCGTCGTCGTTGGCGTATATCATACGAGCGCGATCGCCTGCCGCCTGCAGGTAATGCGCGCCCTTCTCCCGCTCGGCGCTCTGTGCGAAATGATGACCGAGCACGGTCAAATCCTCGAGCCGTTCCGGCTTGTCGCCGCACAGTTGCTCCAAGGCAGCACCGATCCGTCCATGGATTTCGGTCCGGCGTTGCAGGAGCAGGTTCTGGTAGATCACGTCCTGCAGCAATGTTTGCGTAAAGCGGTAGCTTTGCGATGAGACCGAGCCTGATCCGGCAACTTCCTCGATGATTTCCGCATCGCAAAGCAGCTCGCAGCCGGCTTCAAGCCGGTCGGGGTCGGCTGTCACGGTTTTCAGAAGTGTGGCATCGAAGCGCGGGCCGATTACCGCGGCCTCCTGGGCCAACCGGCGCACCTCTTGGGGCAGCCGGTCGACGCGGGCAAGCAACATTGCCTGGATAGTGGCGGGGATGCCGGTTGCGACTTCGCCTGCCACAGTCCGCCATCGCTGGCCATCGCGCATCAGTACACCGCGATCGATAAGGCCGCGAACGATCTCCTCTACAAAAAGGGGGTTGCCGCCCGCGCGCTCGAGGATCTGGTCGAGAAGCCCTCCTGCGGAGTTTACCCAGCTCTCGCCGAAAAGCGCCGCCAGCAGGCTGCGTCCGTCATCATTGTTGAGCGGCGGAAGCCTGAGCGCTGTGTGACTGACCCGACTTGAGTCGAGCTGGTCGTTGTCCGGCGCCGGACGATGCGTGACCAGCAACATCAACCGCGTGCGTTCCAACCTGTCCATCACGAAACGCAGTGCCTCGAGCGACACGGCGTCGGCCCAGTGCAGGTCTTCGACGACAATCAACAGCGGCGACAACGTAAGCCGCCGTTCGATGATTGTGCGGACTGCGTAGAGAATTTGCCGCCGTAGTTGCTCAGGCTCGACATGCTGCAAGGTGGCATCGGGGTCGCCGAGGCCCAGCACATGGTAGAGCAAAGGCATCAGCCGCTTCGCCTCCTCGCCCTGCAGGCCGAGATCGGCAAGCAAGCCTGCGAGCTTCCCCCGCATCTCGTCCCCATTGTCGTTTTGAATCATCCCGGCAGCGCTGCGCACCACTGCGCCCAAGGCGCCAAATGATTGTTCGCCCAGCGGTGAGCACGTGGCCTGTCGCACGGCGACGTTGCGAAAACGCTCCTCGTCGCCGACGCGGGCGACGAACTCCTTCACCAGCCGCGATTTCCCGATACCGGCTTCTCCGACCAGGCGGACAAGTTGGGCCGAGCCGCTGCACGCCTGGTCAAGGCTCGCCAGCATTCTATTGAGCTCCGCACCACGACCTATCAGCGGCGCACTGAGGCCGAGCGCCTCGAGCCCGCGCGCTGCACGCGGCGTCGCAAGCGGTGCGTCCAGTCGATGGACGAGCACGCTGCCAGCCTTGCCGCGAAACACGACATCGCCCAGCGACTCGTAAGAGAAGGCATGCCGGGTCAGCTTGTGAGTGAGCTCGCCTACCAGCACCTCACCCGGTGCGGCCAGCGATTGCAGGCGTTGCGCCGTATTCACTGTGTCGCCGGTCACCGAATAGGATCTGGCGGTGCCGATGCCCAATCCGCCAGTAACGACCGGACCGGTGTTTATGCCGATGTGGAGTAACAGAGGCGAGCCGGAGTGGGGAGTGCTTTCGCCGAGCCGCGCCGTCCGGGCGATCATGTCGAGAGCGGCGCGAAGCGCACGTTCCGGATCGTCCTCATGCGCGACCGGCGCACCGAACAAAGCCAGCAGTGCATCGCCGATGAATTTGTCGACGAAACCACCAAAGTTTCGCACGGCCGACGTCAATTCCTTGAACAGTTTGTTCTGCAGCGCTTGCATGACCTCGGGGTCGAGCTGCTCGCTGAGTGTCGTGAAGCCGCAAAGGTCGGCGAACAGCACCGTTACCGTCCGGCGATCGGCGTCAGAGACGGGATGCAGCCCTTCTTCGCTTTCGATGTTCGGAAGCAGCGACGGAGTTCGAGAAGGCGGCACAATGGTCCGGTTTGGTGTCGGAGCTGGCCGTTCGATGGCTTTTGCGGGCGCACCGACGCTTGCCCCACATTTCGGACAGAACTCGAAATCAGGTGCGCAGAGGTAGCCGCAACTGGCGCATGGCACGGGCTGGCGCCTGCCACACCTCGGACAGAAAGCGTAGCCGCCCTCAATCTCGAAACCGCAGCCCGAGCAGTCCATCGAACAAGACCTCACTAGTGGCCGTGACGGCGTGATCTCGCCCGCACTTCACGGCCACTATTCACAAGGATGCACCGATAGCCGTCGACCAGCAAGTGGCAGCGCAAATGGGCATTGAGCGATTGGTGCGGATCCTGTGGCAGAGCGCTGCCGGCAGGCATTGTTGAAGGCGCAATAGTTGTCGGATCCGCGAACGACGCCGAGATAGTCGCGCTTGCCCAAGGGGCTGTCGGCTCTGACGGGATTGGCGTAAGCTACAGTTAAAGGGGTGCACACATGCACCGCATCATCGCCATAGCGATCTTAGTTCTCGCGGCCGCGTTCAGCTCCGCGGGGGCGGAGGTGCTGATCGGCGTCTCGGCTGCGATGACGGGACGGCTCGCCTGGATCGGCGAGCAGGGACAGCGCGGCGCGGAGATGGCGGTGGCCGACGTCAACACGGCGGGCGGCGTGCTCGGCCAGAACGTGAGGCTCATCTCGGTCGACGACTTCTGCGATCCCGAGCAAGCTGTGGCGGCCGCCAAGAAGCTGGTGGCTGACGGGGTCGTGCTCGTCGTCGGGCATTATTGCTCCGGGGCCTCGATCCCCGCATCAAAAGTGTACGAGGAGGCGGGCGTCGTTGAGATATCCCCAGGCTCGACCAATCCGCAGCTGACCGAACAAGGCCGTGCCAATGTCTTTCGCACCATTGGCCGCGACGACGCGCAAGGTTTCGTCGCCGGCAACTTCCTTGCCGATCGCTGGGGCAACAAGAAGATTGCGATCCTCCACGACAACTCGACCTATGGGAAAGGTCTCGCCGACGAGACCAGGAAGCAGCTGAACAAGCGGGGCGTGACTGAGGCCGTTTACGACGCATACATTCCCGGGAAGGACGATTATTCGGCCGAGGTCGCTGCGTTGCAGACCGCCGGCGTCTCCGCCTTATATGTAGGTGGGTATCATGCCGAGGTTGCGCTGATTGCTCGCGCTGCACACGACAGTGGCTACACGGTTCAGCTCATATCCGGAGATGCTTTGGCGACCGAGGAATTTGCCCTGATCGCCGGCCCAGCGGCGGAGGGGACCCTCTTCACGTTCCCGGCGGACCCCAGGCGAAGTCCCGAGGCAGCCGCGGTCGTTGAGCAGTTCCGTGCGGAGAACTTCGAACCCGCGGGCTACACGCTGTTGAGCTACTGCGCGGTCCAGGTCTGGGCCCAGGCAGTCTCGAAGGCAGGTTCGCTGGAGCCGAAGGCCGTCATTGCGGCACTGCACGAACGGGAATTCGACACCGTCATCGGCCGGGTCGATTTCGACGACAAGGGCGACCTCACGAAGCAGAGCTGGGTTTGGTACGTCTGGCGCGGCGGAGAATACGTGCCGGTTGAATAGGGTTCGTTGATGGCCGGCGTGCCGGCTGGGACGTCTAGTCTGATGCAGACCAGTGTGGCCCGACTGTTCCGACTCGCCGAGATGCTTGAACGCCTCGGCATACGCGGCCGGCTGTTGCTCGCCTTTTTCGGGATCAGCGCTCTTGCGGTGCTGGCAACCGCTGCGGCGCTCTATGCCTTCCTCCAGGTTGGCGACGTCGTCGACCGAATTACCACGGATCGAGTGCCCTCGGCGCTCGCCTCCCTCCAGCTGTCGCGCCAGGCCGAACGGGTCGCTGCTGCCGCGCCATCCGTGCTGGCAGCGACAAGCAGGGCTCAGCACAGCGAAGTCTCGGCTGCCGTCGCGCTCGAGATGTCCCGCCTCGAGGCCCTGCGCACGGACCTCCGGGATACCACGTCGGGCACAGTGCCTTTGGCCGAGATCGAGGAAGCCGCGATTGTTCTGAGGCGCAACCTGAAGGAGCTCGACTCTCTTGTTGTCGCCCGGCTCGACGTGGTCGCCCGCAAGGAGGAGCTCCTGAACCGCCTCGCCGCGACGACGACCGGAAGCCAGCGCCTTGTCGCCACCGGCATCCTAGTGATGGATTCCAGGCTCCCGCAATGGCGGGCGGTCGCGGCCGACACGTCGCTGTCGCCCGATCGACGCGCAGCGGCGATGGCCGACCTGGTCCAGGCGATTGCGGCCTACATCCCCCAGCAGAAGGCGCAGCTGGAGATCTCGGCTGTCAACGACGCGCTGGTGAAGATCGCGAACGCGCCGACGCCGGGCGACCTGGCGTTGATCCTTTTTCCGCTACGCCGTTCGCTCACTGCTCTTGAAAAGGTTTCCACGGAGATCGACGAAAAGCTGCGGACCCGCTTCCGGCAGCGTGTCGACGAATTCAAGGGTTTGACCGACGGCGAGGACAGTATCCCCAAGGCGCGGGAGGACGAGTTTGCTGTCCTGGCACAGGGTGAAAGGCTTCTGGCCGAGAACAATCGACTGTCGCGCAATCTCACCGCTGGCGTCGATCGCCTGGTCGCCACGGCAGACCAGGAGATCGCTGCGTCCGGTCGCGAAGCCGCGCTCGTCCAGCGCTACGGCACCGCGGTTGTGCTCGGCTCCGCCTTCCTCAGCCTCCTGAGTTCGGTTCTGGTTGTCTGGCTCTATGTCGACCGCAGCCTCCTCGCCCGACTGGGGGCCGTGAGCCAGGGCATGCTCGCGATTGCGGGGGGCAACCTTCGTGCGCCGCTGCCAGCCGCGGGCAGCGACGAAATCGGGCGCATGGCCGAAGCGCTGAGACTCTTCCGGGATACTGCTGTCGAGGTCGAGGAAAAGAACCTGCGCGACGTTGCGGAAGCTCGTCAGCGGCTCATCGATGCCATCGAAAGCATCTCCGAAGGATTCGCTCTGTACGACGGGGAGGACCGGCTCGTCCTCAGCAACAGCCGCTACCGCGAATTGCTCTACACCGGTCTGGAGACCGAACTGACGCCCGGCACGACATTCGAGCAAATCATTCGCCGATCCGCTGAGCGCGGCTACATCAAGGACGCCGAGGGGCGGGTCGAGGAGTGGGTCGCCGAGCGCCTCTCGCGGCACCGCAAGCCTGGCGAACCTTGGGTGCAGCGGCGAGGCGACGGGCGGTGGGTCATGATCAGCGAGCGGCGGATCAGCGCCGGCGGCACGGTCGCCGTCTATTCGGACATCACTGAGTTGAAGCAAAGGGAGGAGAACCTCGCCGAGAAATCCGTGGTTCTGGAGGCGCTTTCCAGCAAGCTGGCGAAGTATCTGGCGCCCCAAGTGTATCGCTCGATATTCACCGGCCGCCAGGAGGTCAGGATCGCCAGCCAGCGGAAGAAACTGACAATATGCTTCTCCGATATCGCCGGCTTTACCGAGACCACTGACAAAATGGAATCCGAGGATCTCACCCAACTCCTCAATCACTATCTGACGGAAATGTCGAAAATTGCTTCGGATCACGGCGCGACGATCGACAAATATGTCGGCGACGCGATCCTGATGTTTTTCGGTGATCCCGAGACTCGCGGCGTCAAGGAGGACGCGCTGGCTTGCGCGCAGATGGCACTTGCAATGCAAAAGCGGATTAGCGAGCTTGCCGAAGTCTGGCGGGACATGGGGATCGAAACACCGCTGCGCTGTCGCATCGGCATCCATACCGACTACTGCACTGTCGGTAACTTCGGCAGCGAGGACAGGATGGACTACACGATAATCGGCGGCGCCGTGAATCTCGCCTCGCGCCTGGAGCAGGAGGCGCCGCCGGGGGCCATCCTCATTTCCTACGAGACGTTTGCGCAAGTGAAGGACTCAATCGACTGTGAGGAGCTGGGGCATGTCCAGGTCAAGGGGATCGCCTATCCCGTCGCCACCTACCGCGTCATTGATCTGAAGGCCAATCTGGCGGCCGCTCGTCGTGCCGTTCGAACCGAGCTGCCGCACTTTAGGCTGGAACTTGAACCGGAGCTGATGTCCCCTGGCGAGCGTGGCGATGCCGCCACTGCACTTCGAGACGCGCTGGATCGGCTTTGTCGCAAGCCCGGGTAGTAGGGCTTGGTCCACAACGACCCCTCCCAATGGATGCAAGGAGTGGGATGCGGGACGCCGCTCATTGGCGCTATCGATGCGAAGGCCGTAGAACGGTCGCGGTCAGTCTTCGAACTCGGACGGAACGTCCGCATCGGAGCCGAGACTTAACATTCACGGCATCACTGAAGGTCCGGATATGGCGCGAGCTGCCCGTTCCGGGCGCCGCGTTAAACGGCAAAGTTTGACCCAGAGCGGGCGCGCGGCGTGACAGTGTCGTACGTCCGAAAGCGTGATAGAGCTGTCGTTGCCGATTTCGAACTCGTGGTGGACGGGTTCCGCAAGGCCGGTGTCGTGCAATGACAGGTGAGGCCAAGTCAGGTCAGGCCTTGAACTGCAGACAGCTCCCAGGCAAGCCAGATTGTCGACGCGGAAGCCGTCGTGGAAATCCCAAAACGCATCAGCGTCAAGGAAGCGGCCGGACCAGACGCCAGAGGCTCACCGATAGTCGCCGTCGCTTGCGGCCGCGCACCAGAAAATCAACCTGAAATAAGGCTTGAAGTAAGGCTCAGGTCGCCTTGATCTCTGCCCGGCCGATCTTGCGCCATCGGGCGTTTTCGCGAACCAGTTTCAGGTCGTCGGTCGTCTCGGCAAATGTCCGCAATCGGTATTGCCGGAGCAGGTTTGGGAAGAGCGTCCCTTCCGGCAGGCCGGCAAGCTGCTCGCGGACCGAGATCTTTTCATCGATGACCCGCATGCCCCAGGCATTTTCCCGAACCTGCAGCTCCGCGGCCAGTTCGCGCTCTTCCGGCGCGTTTTCGTCCAGCACAGCCAGAAGGATCGAGTGGAAAAGCGCTACATAGCCAATCTGTCTCAGGCCGCCCACAACCCGCACGCGCGGCAAGATGGCAAGGACGAGGAACGTCAGGAACAAGTTCGGCAGCAGCACGCCGTCCAGCAGTGCCTGCCTGAGATGCGGCCGCTCGAATGGGATGGAAAGACCTTGCGGCCTGTCGGGCTCGATCAGGTGCCCGTTCTCGAGAACGAGCTTGCGCACGCGCTCCTCGCGGATGCCCCAGAAATAGTCCGTGGCATTGGGCAGGAATCTGCCAAATGGGCTCGATGCGGCCTCTTGCAAGGCATGTTCGAGACGCTGGCGTCTTGCGGGTTCAATGAGCAGCCTGGAAAGAAGGCTGCCGTCATATTCTAGGTGCCGCGCCATGGCAGCCGCGGCGAGCCGATCATCGATGAAAACCGGCAGGGCCATGCCGGCACGATCCCAATTGGCGACCAGATCCTCGTTCAGGGCTGTCAGCGCATCGGCGGCGGTTTCAAACACCTTGTCCTGCCTGGCAAGCAGTGTGCCCAGCCAGCGGCTGGCATCCGTTTCATCGCCCACCGCTTCGAGCGCGCGCTTGTTGAGGGAGACGGGACCGGCCACGCAGGCGCTTTTGCGGCACAGTTTGTGGCGTCCCATGCCAAACAGGTTGACCTTGTCGTCGCCGACGTCGAGCCATCCCGGCCCCTCCCGGCCAACTGTCTCCATGGTCATCGTCGTTCCCATGAAGCCGACGAAGGCCGACAGCCCGTTTTCGACCGCGCCGAGCCAGGCAAGCAGGAGGGCATCGAAGGTGACCCGGTCCATCAGAAGCAGACAGTGCAGGCCGGACTGAATCACCGGTCTGTGCTCGAACTCGTCGAGGGCTTTGCCGATCTCCTCAGGCTGCATAATCCTACCGAGGCGCTGATGCAGGACCTCGCGCAGGATCGAGCGGGCAGCGATTGCCGGGCCCGATGCAGGCCTTGCCACCGGCCGCCACAGATGGCGGGCGTAGTCGGAAACCGGTGCATTCCAGTTCTGCTCGATGTCGCGCACGACCTCCGGGCAGAGCAGCGACAGCACAGCCAGAATTTCCGCCGGAGGCGTAGGGCTTGGGTCAAAGACGGCGGTCATTGGTCCCGTCTAGCCGCTTGCGGTGCAAACGCCAAGCGAGACCAGACTTGCTGGATGCGGCCGGCCCACACACAGATTGTCAATTCGATCAAGATGGTGTGAGACGAAATGACCGTGCCCTACGCAGTTCTCCATGAGCAATTACCTGTTCGCTGACCCGCCACGAATTGTCAGATTGGCTAAACAGCTAAGGCAAACAGCGGATCTTAGAACCTCAGCCGGGCCATGCTCAGGAGGTCGTGGTACTGCCCGTCGGTAAAGCCGGCCTTCACATGCCGGCCTTCGACCTCAAAGCCGTGTCTCTTGTAGAGACGGAGGGCCGCTTCGTTGTCGGCATAGACGGTCAATTCGACCCGCTTCAGGGCGCGCCAGTTGTCGGCCACGTCAAGCAGCGCGCCAAGTATGGCAGAGCCGATACCTTTGCCGACAAAGGCATCGTCAAGGCCAATATTGATCTCGCCGATATGCGAACGGCGCGGTGAACCCTGCACGACCAGGCTGCCATGGCCGACGACCTTGCCGTCCAGCTCGGCAACGATCCAGGTGGTTTCCGGGCCGGACTTGGCGATGCGCCGCGCCACCTGCTCCACCATCTCGAAAGGCATCCTGAGCGTGCCCCAGCGGAAGCCCGGCATGTTGAAGATAGCGCAAAGCGCCTCCGCATCGCTTGGCCGGACGGACCGGAGCAGCGGCTGAATTTTCTCGGAGGGTGGCGAGGTCGTGCTGGTCATGGCATTCCCGGCGAAGGCAATCGGCCCGGTACGATGCACCGGACGTCACCTGAAAATCCAGCCGTCTCTCAACCTATGATACCGATTGCGAGCTAAAATACCTTGAGGCGGCGTAGAGTTTGAAAACACCGCTGATGCCGATCCAGCCGAAAAGGGCGAGCCAGCACAATGTCCCGGTCGCCGTCCAGTCGATCCGGTGCACCGCAGCGTCGGTGATGACGATGCCGAGGATGGCAAGCAGGCCAACCAGAAACTGCGCCAACCCGAGCACCAGCAGTTCCTCGCGCGGCGCGCTTCTCCAGACGAGATATGTACCGCCCGCACCAGCGAGGAAGATGGCGCTGTAGACCTGAGCGTGGAAGGTATCTATCGGCCATGGCCAGATGCCACTGAATGTCAGGGGAAACAGCAACAGGCCGACGCCATAGAGCCCAAGGATCGCGGATTCCGCCGGCATGTAGCCGCGCCATGCGGGATTTAAGGTCATGCCTTTTGCAGAAGGACGGGCCCTGGCCCGCCACAGGAACAGACCGGATACCGCGACCGAAGCAAGATAGACCAAAAACCACAGCCAGGGCGCTTTGCGCTCGAAGTTGAAGTAGCCGAGATTGATGAACGAAGCCACTGACACGACGACGGTGAAGATGAAGGCCATGACGAGCACGAGCCTGCCGGGCGACCAGCGATTCCAGACCAGCAGTGCCGCCATCACGACCATTTCGGCGGTGTAGAAGCCACCGAGGAAGCGCGCATTGAACGGCGTGACGGCCCATGGCCAGCCCGGTTTCACCAGCACAGGCATGAAAAACAGGCCGGCGCCTACGATCAGGACGATGATGACCACCGCAGAGAAAAGGCGCAGGGCCGCGGGAAATGGCGGATTGTCGGATGTCGGCATGGGAGAAAATCCCAAAGATGAAGGCTCCATGACCATCATAGTGCTGCTTGCGGCCGGTTAAAATCCGCCGAATGGAAATTGAACGGTCACCAGGCTTATCCATTCGAATGGCCGTACGGTCCGTTTCGCAGTAAGATGGAGCACTCGGACCAAAGACCGGTCGGGTCAAAACGCCTCGGGGTGCATTTTCCGGAGCCTGCACGATGAACGAAGCTCAGGATCTGTTCTCACTTTTGCGGCAATCGGCCGATGTCGATCCGCAGGCGATCGACGCGATCAAGCGAACCATCGCGGAGGGTGAGGACCGCGAACTTTGCCGCATCAATGCGCCAGCCTTCGCCAGCAAGCATGGCCTCGACGAGGAGCGCGCCATAAGCGCTTTTCTCCATGCGGCGCGGGTGGGCATCTTCGACATTTCCTGGAATGTTCTGTGCCCCGGCTGTGGCGGCGTGCTCGACACCAACGCCACGCTGAAAACCCTGCAAAAGGACGAATACACCTGCGCACTGTGCTCCGAAGGCTATTCGCCGACCCTCGACGAGATGGTCGAGGTGACATTCACCGTCAGTCCCCGCGTGCGCAGGATTGCCGCCCACAATCCGCACGAACTGCCGGTGGCGGAATATTTCCGGCAGATCTACTGGGCGTCCGGCGTCGATCTGCCGGAAGAGGATTTCGCGAAAAAGCTGGAAGCGTTCTCGCTGGAGGATATCGAGCTTGCGCCCGGTGAAAGGGCGGTTCTGCTCATACAGCTTCCGTCCGAATTCGTCATCGTCTTCGAGCCGGTCACCCACTCAGCGCAGTTCATCGACGGGAAAGGTGAACCAACAAAGGAGCGCCGGAGCCTCTCTTTGGCCTTCGACCGCGACCATATCCAGAGCCAGACGCTGGAGATGCAACCCGGCCCGTTGCGCATTTCGCTGGAAAACAGGACCGACACCCGCGTGCTGCCGACGGTCTTCATAGCCGGCCAGGCATTGCATGATTTCCTGGGAAAACGCCGGCCCTTCCTGACCGCCAAGCGCCTGCTCACCAACCAGACGTTCCGCGATCTCTATCGCACGGATACACTCGACATCAACCAGCGCCTGAAGATCACCAGCCTCACGTTCCTGTTCACCGACCTGCGCGGATCGACCGAGCTTTACGAGCGGGTGGGCGACCTTTCAGCCTTCGATCTCGTGCGCGAGCATTTCCAGGTTCTGCACGAGATCGTCACGGCGGAGGCAGGCGCGGTGGTGAAGACGATCGGTGATGCGGTGATGGCGACCTTCGCGACGCCCGATCGTGCGATTGCTGCGGCCCTCAGGATGCGCGATGCCATGCGTACGCTCAACGACAAGAGCGGGCGCGAAGATCTGCTGCTCAAGATCGGAGTCCATGCCGGCCCCTGTATCCCCGTGTCTATGAATGAGCGACAGGACTATTTCGGCCAGACGGTCAACATTGCTTCGCGGGTCCAGAACCTTGCCAACGCACAGGCGATCTTCGCCACTCGGGCGGTGGTCGACGACAATCTCACCGCCGATCTCTTGCACAGGAACGCGCTGACGCCCGTGCCCCACGAGGTCTCGCTGCGCGGCATTGACCGGGAGATAGCAGTATATACGATCCCTTGAAGACTTGGCCCTGAGGACCTGGCTCGTCCCGGCCCCTCACACGCGCCTATAGATAAAATAACGATTGGCGGGCACCGAAGGCGGCGGCGGGAGGCGTTGCAACTGCGGGTGATCGAGCGGCGTGCCGCTGACGGCGATGCCGCCGACGCGAAGCAGGCGCGCGGTCAGATCGGGAAGCCAGGTAGAGGTCACCGCATCGCGATCTTCATAGCCGGTGCCGATGTCGGCATGGACAAGGGCGGCGTCGATGCCAATGAACCTGCTCGCCGTCTCGCGTATTTCGCCGAGCACGAGGTTTTCAGCTTCGGGAATTGAGCTGGCGTGTGCGGCAAGTGCGCGGTCGAACGCTACGATCCGGCGTCCGGGCAGGCGCTCGCGCAGATGGTGGAACGTCCGGCCATTGCCGAGGCCGAGCTCGAGCACGGGCCCCTCCATCTTCGCCACCTCGGCGCAGACATGATCGAGTATGTCGCGCTGTGCGGTCATCCTCCGGATGAAACTGTCGAGGCGACTCATGTGCGATTGTATGTCCTGAACCAGTCCACGAAATCAACTGCCCCTACCAGAGCGTTTTGCGACCAGTCTTGCCGCGTGTTGAGGCGAACGATGAACACTGCAACAAGCGAACAGGCTGCCGACAAAGATCATACCGGGTGGAGTCGTCGGCGCTGCGCGCGGCGGAATAGCGATGTCACTTGTACGGGTCCGCGGCGTCCCGCAACCCGTCGCCGAGGAAGTTGAACGCCAAGATGACGAGAACGACGGGGAGCATCGGCAAAAGCAGCCATGGATAGAACGCGATCACGCTGACGCTGCGCGCCTCGGTGAGCAGGATGCCCCAGCTGGTTATCGGCGCCCTCAGGCCGAGCCCGAGGAAGCTCAGCGCCGTCTCGCCCAGGATCATGCCGGGTATGGAGATCGTCGCCGTCGCGATCAGATGCGACATGAAGCCGGGAATGAGATGCCGCCCGATGATGCGGCTGCTTCTGGCGCCCATCAATTGCGCGGCCAGAACGTAATCCTCCTCGCGCAAGGCTAGAAGCTTCGAACGCACGGCCCGCGCCAGTCCGGTCCAGTCGAGCAGCCCGAGGATGACGGTGATGCCGAAATAGATCAGGATCGGACTCCAGGTTATCGGCATGATCGCCGCCAGAGCCAGCCATAGCGGAATGCTGGGGATCGATTGCAGAACTTCGATTATCCGTTGGACGATCAGGTCGAAGATACCGCCGTGATAGCCGGCCAGTCCGCCAATGATAATGCCGAGCAGGAAGCTGAAACTGATGCCGACGAGGCCGATTGTCAGTGAAATGCGGGCGCCATAGATGATGCGCGAGAGCACATCGCGCCCCAGCCTGTCAGTACCGGCCAGAAAGAGCTGGCCGTTTTCGGCGGGGCAGACAAAATGCCTGTCACCTTCGATCAGGCCCCAGAACCGATACTTGTCGCCCTTGCAGAAGAAACGGATGCGCTGAACATCATCCTGTTTCTCGATGTAGTTCCGCTTGAGCGTGTCCATATCCAGCGTCATCTGGCGGCCATAGACGAACGGCCCGACGAACTGGCCGTCGTGGAACAGGTGCACCCGCTGCGGCGGCGAATAGATGTAGTCCATGTTGCGTGTGTGCAGATCGTAGGGCGCCAGGAACTCGCAGATCAGTATCCCGAAATAAAGCGCTGCCAGGAATATGCCGGATACAACGGCAAGCCGGTGCCGACGGAATTTCCACCACATCAGCCGCAACTGCGACGCCTGAAAGACCTTCTCCTGCTCCGGCGTCATCGCCTCGACCGACTGCAGGTCAAAGGGCTCGATGGAAACGTAGTGTTGCAGTGGGGCACCCGGAGCGGGCAGCGGCGATGGCGTGTTCATTTGGTGCTGCCGCCTTGCAAACGAATTCGCGGATCAAGTAACGCCAGCGCCAGGTCGGAAATCAGGACGCCGATGACCGTCAGGAAGGCGAGGAACATCAGGAACGACCCCGCCAGATACATGTCCTGGCTTTGCAGCGCCTTGATCAGCATCGGCCCGGTCGTTTCCAAAGACAGCACGATCGCCGTGATTTCGGCGCCGGAGATGATGGCCGGCAAGATAGAGCCGATGTCTGAAATGAAGAAATTGAGCGCCATGCGCAGCGGATATTTGACCAGCGCCCTGAAGGGATGAAGGCCTTTGGCGCGCGCGGTCACGACATATTGCTTATGTAGCTCATCGAGCAGATTGGCGCGCAGCCGCCGGATCATGCTTGCCGTGCCCCCGGTGCCGATGATCAAGACCGGAATCCAGAGATGGGCGAGGATCGACTTCGCCTTGGCCCAGCTCATCGGCTCGCCGAGATATTGCTGATCCATGAGATGGCCGATGGACGTGCCGAACCAGATGTTGGCGAAATACATCAGAATCAGCGCCAGCATGAAGTTCGGAATCGCAAGGCCGAGAAGGCCGAAGAAAGTCAGGCCGTAGTCGCCCCAGCTGTATTGATGCGTGGCGGAGTACATGCCGATCGGAAAGGCGATGAGCCAGGTGAAGATGATCGTGACGAAGGAAACCAGCACCGTCAGCCACATTCGGTCCCCGACGACATCGCGAACCGGCAGCTCATATTCGAAGGAATAGCCGAAATCGCCGTGCAGCATCCCGCCGACCCAGTAGAAGTAGCGAATGACCGGTGGCTTGTCGAAACCATATTCCTTGCGCATCATCTCGATGCGATCGGAATCCACCGCTTCGCCCTGAGCCCGAAGCTCGGCAACATAGCTGTCGAAATAGTCGCCTGGGGGAAGTTCGATGATCGTGAACACCAGTGCCGATATGACCAGCAGCGTTGGAACCATCACGGCGATGCGCCAGACAAAATATCGAAGCACGCTCAGGACTCTCCAAGCCAGAATGTATCCGGCATATAGACACCGAAATAGGCGGTCGGGTCGTAGCCGTAGAGCGCCTTGTCAGGCAAATTGCGCAGCCGTGAGGACGCCAGAATCGGCTGATGCGTTCCGTTCACCGTGCCGATCGAAAACACCTGATCGGTATAGATCGACAGCATTGAATTCCAGATCTCGGCGCGCTCCGTGGCTTCGGTCGATGCGTTCCAGCGCTTGAGTAAAGCCATCAACTCGACCACAGGCGGAAGATCGGGCGCTTCACCGACCTTGCCACGGGACAAGTAGTGAGCACCCCAGAGCGGCCATTGCAGCTGGTCGTCGACGGTGGGGGCCAGTTGGTACGGGTTCATGTCGGCGGTCGGCACACCATTGTCGATGCCCGACCACATCGACATCATGATCTGGCCACCAAGCGCGCGGCTGCGGAAGATGTCGCGCTGCGAAGTCCGGATGAACAGGGCGATGCCGATCTTGCGCCAGTGATCGGTGATGAGCTCGAGCGCGTCGGTTTCCAGCGTGCTTTCGCCGGCCGTTTCCACTACGAGCTGCGCCGAGCGTCCGTCGGGAAGTATCCGCAGGCCGTCATCGTCACGCGCCTGAAGCCCGACCTCGTCGAGCAGGGCATTGGCCTGGTCGGGATCATGGGCGACCCAGGCTTTCGCGAATTCCGGCCGGTAGAGCGGGCTCTCAGGCAGGACCGTATCGGCACTTTCCTGCGCCAATCCGTAGAACACAGCCAAATTGATCTCGCGCCTGTCCACAGCGAGCGAAAGTGCGCGGCGCACGCGCACGTCACGAAAAAGGCCACGCCACACCTGGTCGGCACAATTCAGATTGGGCAGCAGCGCCAGCCGCGAACCCTGTGTGCGTTTCCAGAGATGCATCTTCACCGGGTAGCGCTTCTCCGTATCCTTCAGGAAGGAGTAATCCGTGAAGTCAATTCCCATGGCTTGCAGGTCGCTCTCGCCCGCACCGGTCTTGGCGGAAATGATCGCCGACGAGCTGACATTCATGACAATTCGGTCAACATAGGGCAGTTGCCGGCCATTCTCGTCTATTCGATGAAAGAACGGGTTCCGCTCGAAGACGAACTGCTCAGCCGGCGGCTTGGTCCGGTTCTGCCAGGGATCGAGCGTCGGCAGTTCCGGGTTCTCCGGGCGATACTGCCGCGACATGCGGATATGCAGGAGCGTCCATTTCTGGGCCCGGTTCTCCTTCATTAGGCCGGCGAGTCGGAATGGATCCTGGTATTTCTTGTGGAACTGCTTGAGATAGGCGGCCGGCAGAACAAGCGATAGGGGCGAAGCAGCGGCGAGCTTGGGCAGGAAGTCGGGATTGGGCGCATCCCAACTATAGCGGACCGTCAACGGATCGACGATCTCGAAGCGTGGCGGCTTGCCGTCCGCCAGCAGGGCCGGGGCGAGCCCGCCTTGCGAAAGCTCATCGTTCAGCCAGACATCTTCCCAGCAATAGCGAAAATCCTCCGACGTCAGCAGGCTACCGTCAGACCATTTATGTCCTTCTCGTATCTTGAAAGTGAAGACACGATCATCCGCGACATCGAAACTTTCGAGAATGTCGGCTTGCAGGTTAAGCTTTTCGTCATAGCCGACCAAGCGAGCGTACCCGTAGATCGTCATCATCCGGATATCTTTCTGGCTGCCGATGATCGTGCGCAGCGTGCCGCCATATTGGCCGGGCTGCCGGCCCATCGCAGCGAGATTCAACGCGCGCGGGCGCTTGGGCAGGCGTTCGGCGAGTGCCGGCAGCGCTCTGGCCTTCAGCTGCGGCTCAAGAAATTCCGGCTCCAGATCGCCGGCGCGCAACGTGCCCGGCAGAAATGCCGAAGCCATGAGTCCAAGGACGGTGCGCCGGCTGATCAATGGCGTAGCTCGCTGACATCGGCCGAACGTCGGGCCAGTACGAGGTGGCCGCCGCCAAGATCGAGCGGCGACAGCATATCCTCGTCGCCCTCGTCGCGGAATTGCGGTCCCCATGCGCTGGTGTCGGAAGCGCCGCTGAGCTTCAGCGTCTTGAAATCCATCGGCCTGTCGAGATCGGGGAAAGGTACTGCGGCGACCAGTGAGCGCGTGTAGGGGTGGATAGGTTTCCTAAGCAGAATTTCGCGCGGCGCGAGCTCGACGATACGCCCGCCGCACATCACCGCGATGCGGTCTGCCATGTAGTCCACCACCGCCAGGTTGTGGGATATGAACAGGTAGGTCAGGCCCAGTTCCTTCTGCAGGTCCTTCAGAAGGTTCAGGATCTGCGCCTGGACAGAGACGTCGAGTGCCGAAACCGGCTCGTCGCAGATCAGGAGTTCAGGCCCCAGCGCCAACGCGCGCGCGATGCCGATACGCTGACGCTGCCCGCCGGAGAAACTGTGCGGATAACGCTTTATGAAGCGCGGATCGAGCCCGATTGCCTGCATCAGGCTCTTGACCGTGGCGAGTCGGGACGCGGCATTGCCGCGTTGATGGATTTCCAGTGGCTCGCTCAAGATGTTCTCCACCGTCATGCGAGGTGAAAGCGACGAAACCGGATCCTGAAAGACCATCTGGATTTTCGCGCGCAACAGGCGCAGCGCGTCTCCCTCGGCTTCCAAGACGTCGATCGGACCATCGCGGCCGTTAAAGATCACAGAGCCGCCGCTAGGGGTGACAGCCCGCATGAGGATCTTGCTGACGGTGGTTTTGCCGGAGCCGCTTTCGCCGACAAGACCCAGGCACTCACCCCGCCTGATATCAAAGCTCACGCCGTCCACGGCGCGAACAGAGGTTTGATGATCTCCGCCGAACCATCCGGACTTGCGGATCGTGAAGGTCTTTGTCAGATCCTTGACCGACAGCAGGAGGTCGTCCGGCCCCTTCGATGCCGGCGCCGTCTGCTTGCCGAGCAGGTTCTCGACATTCACCGGCACCTCGCGGAGCGCCTGTAGCCTTTCGCCAGGCTTTAGGTCGAAATGCGGAACGGCTGCCATCAGGCCCTTCAGGTAAGGGTGGCCTGGCCGGCGGAATATCGCCTCCACGGGTCCCGCTTCCATGATGTCGCCATGGTACATGACCACCACCTCGTCGGCTACATTGGCGACTACGCCAAGGTCGTGCGTGATCAGCAGCATCGCCATGTTCAGCTTCGTCTGAAGCTCGCGCAGCAATTGCAGGATTTGCGCCTGGATGGTGACGTCCAACGCCGTCGTCGGCTCGTCGGCGATCAACAGGGCGGGCCGGCAGATAAGCGCCATGGCGATCATTGCGCGTTGACGCAATCCTCCCGAAAGTTCAAAGGGATACATGTCATAGGCGCGCTTGGGGTTGGGAAAGCCGACAAGTCCGAGCATTTCCTCGGTCCGCGCCTTGCGCTTCACCCGAGCCATGGGCGTATGAATCTGCAGGGATTCGCTCACCTGATTGCCGATCGTATGCAGCGGCGACAGTGATGTCATCGGCTCCTGAAATATCTTGCCGATGCGGCTGCCTCTCAACGCCCGTATTTCGGGTCCGTCACGCGGCATCTGCAGGATATCCTGCGTCGTGCCGGGCTTTTCAGGATCGGAAAACAGGATACGGCCGCGAACATGGGCTGTGTTCGGCAAAATGCCCATCACAGCCTGGCTGAGAACCGATTTTCCGGAACCGGACTCGCCCACAAGCGCGGTAACCTTGCCGGGCAGGACGCGAAGATTTGCACGCCTGACAGCATGCAACGGTCCCCCTATAATGGCAAAAGAGATGCCAACATCCTCGATCCGCAGTAGATCAACGCCCAAATTCATTCTCACACCAGCCCCCACTCTGGCACGTCCAGAAGGCGAGACTATCGCATTGCCAGCCTAGAGCAACTTGGATTCGAACAGTCGCCAGTTCCCTGGCGGAACCGGCGACCGGACTGCATACCAAACGCGTTCGGATCAGATCGTGGCGGTTACTGGAGCTTCCTCGGGTCGCCCGCCGACAGCCGCGCGGCATCGCGATGAAGCAGCATGACCTGCTCGGCGTCCGATATTCGGTCGTAAATCGGCTCCAGCGCACCGTCTTCATCGAGTGCGAGAGCACCCGACAAATCGGGTGAAAGCACCGTCAGCTTCTTCTTGATGCCCGCCAGTTCCTCCTTGCCGAGCGTCAGCCAGCTATTGGCGCTGCAATAGCCGGCGAAATCTTCGCTGGCGAGAACGCTGTGCGAATATTTCTTGGTCAGGGTCTGAAGGCGCTGGACCTCGTTTACAGCCGAGCCGAAGGCAGAGAATGTGAGCCGGTCGGTAAGCCCGACATTGCCGAACATCACATTGCCGACATGCAGGCCGATACCGAATTTAATGTCGCCCAACCGCTGCTCCTTTCTGCGCAGATTGAGATCCATCATGCGCGCGGTGGCCTTGTGCGCTGCCGCAAGGGCAGCCCGGCAGGCGATCTCGGACTGCGCACGGTGCCTTTCGCAAGGGTAGACGGCAATGAAGCCATCCCCCAGGAAACTCATGATCTGCCCGCCTCTGCGATTGAAAGGTGCAGCAATGGCATCGAAAAACTGGTTCAGCGTATCGATATAGACTTCGCGGCCGGAGGTTTCGGCAAGCCTTGTCGACCCGCGCATATCGGCCATGACCAGTGCAGCCCGGATTGTGTCGCCCTCGCCGCGCTTGATCTGGCCGTCCAGCACCCGCCTGCCGGCGTCGCCGCCGAGATAAGTGGTCATCATGTTGTCGGCAAGCTTGGTGAGCACCGCCATCTTGGTTGCGATAGCGAGATGGTTCTGGATGCGCAGCAGCGCCGAAATCATGCTGTCGCTGAAGCCTGCAGCACTGTCGGTGGACCAAGACCCGATCATGCCCTGACTGGTGTTGCCGCTGAAGGGATGGACGAAAGCCATGTAGTCGGTGACGCCCATAAGCTTGAGGTCATCGAAAACAGGAAATTCCGACGGCACCGACGGGTCGAGCCGGCGCCGCAGATGGTCGAGCTTGTGGCTGAGCAGATGGTAGTATGGGCTGGTCAGGAATCTGTCAGAATGAACGCCGTCCTCATTGCGGAAGCCTTCCACTTCCAGGCCCTGGCCGCGGAGCCAGGTGAAGCCAAGCGCGTCATAAAGCGGATGAAGCATCGAAAAGCTCAAATGCACCCGCTTCAACGGCAGGCCGGCAGCAGCCAGCCGTTCACAAAAGCCCCTTACCAATGTTTTCAGGTCGTCGCCCGCCAACGCCGATTGGGTCAGCCAATCGGCAACCTTATCCATGAGAATGGCAGAAATTTCTGCTTGCGCTGTGTTCATGCTATCTCGAAATCTCCTTGATCCGCCACAAATTCGCCGGCTCGGACGCCGTCAGGCCTTCACCACCGTCTCTCGGGCTAGCCCGAGGCGGCCAAAAACATTGCGTGTATCGACGATCAGTCGAGCGTAATCCGCGATCGCCTGATAGTCGATCGCGTCGTGGTCGGTTGCAACGACGACAGCGTCGAAATCCTTCAAGGCCGCCTCGGTCAATTCGACCGAGCGACGCCCCTTGATCGCCATATGCTCCCGTGTGGTCGGGATTTCGGTAACATGCGGATCGTGGAATTCTGCCCTGCCGCCCCATTCCTCGATGAGTTCAATGAGCCGCAACGAGGGGCTTTCGCGGATGTCGGGCACATTCTTCTTATAGGCGAGCCCGATGATGAGAATGCGCGAGCGGCTGAGCGCCTTGCCGCAGCGCCGGTCCAGCGCCTTCGCCAGTTCATCGACGACATGACGCGGCATGGCCGTGTTGATCTCTGCCGCCAGCTCGATGAAGCGGGTCGGCAGTTCGTATTCGCGCGCCTTCCACGTCAGGTAGAAGGGATCGATCGGAACGCAGTGCCCGCCAAGTCCAGGGCCAGGATAGAAAGGCATGTAGCCGAAGGGCTTGGTCTTTGCCGCCTCGATCACCTCCCAGATGTCGATCCCCATCGCACCGAGCACGACCTTCAACTCGTTGACGAGGGCTATGTTGACCGAGCGGAAGATGTTTTCCGTCAGCTTGACCGCCTCGGCGGTCGCCGTGGTGGAAACCGGAACGACGGTCTTGACCACGCCCTGGTAAAAAGCCTGCACGAGCGTCGCCGCTTCAATGCCGTCCCCTGCCACGACCTTGGGGATCGTCGCGACTTCAAAGCTGCGGTTGCCGGGATCCTCGCGTTCGGGCGAAAAGCCGAGGAAGAAGTCTGTCTTCGACTGCAAGCCGGTTTCTTCCAGTATGGGCTTGATCACGTCGTCGGTGGTGCCGGGATAGGTGGTCGATTCCAGCACGATCAGCTGGCCGAGACGCAGATGCTTCGCGATGGTGCCTGCGGTGTTCCTGACAAAGGAGAGATCCGGCTCGCGGTGTTTCGTCAGCGGTGTCGGAACGCAGACGATGATGACATCGCAGACGGCTAGTTCGGCGAAATCCGCAGTGGCGCGGAACCGTCCACTTGCCACCTGGCCGGCAAGGGCTGTCGACGTCACCGCCTCGATGTAGGATTGGCCGCTGTTCAGGCTCTCGACCTTCTGGGCTTCGATGTCGAAGCCGGAAACCGGGAAGCCGGCGCGTGCGATCGCAACCGCCAGCGGCAGCCCGACATAGCCCAGTCCGATCACGCCGACTTGCGCGGTACGCGTCGAAATCCGGTTCAGAAGACGGTCATATGTCGATCGTGAGGCGTCCAACAATCTGCTTCCCGTCAATTCGGACAGGCCGTCCGCTTCCATGGTGAGGCTCACCGGCCCCAAGAGCCCCGAGGCATATTGCGGAAAATCGATGTCCGCAAGCCGTCAGACCGGCACCTTCGCCTTCAGGCTTGCAGCAGCCATCGCATAGCCGCCGGCGGCGCCATCGATGAAATGAACGTGATCGCGCTGCAGCGGCGATGCGACGAGGCATGTCATCAAGGCCGATTTCTGGCGGTGCAGGCCATAGTTGCAGATGCCCGCCTCTTCCGCCTGTTTCAGCCGGTTCTCGATCCGTTGCAACACATCCGCGTCAACGTCGATGGTCATCTTCAAGCCATCGTCGAACTTCCGGAAATCCGAATTGCTGGCCACTTCGCGTTTGTAGATCTTCGGATCGAATCTGCCGATCGTCCAGCCAAATCTATCCGCAACAGCCGTAAGCGTCATCAGGAACACTATCCACAGCTTCGACAGCCACCGCCGTCCTGCCGGCGCCGTGGCCCGCGACTCGATATCGAGGCCGGCGGGCAGCAAACTGTAGTCCGGCCCGTTCACCGGCACCGGGTGGCCATCGCGTTCCTGCCTGCCGGCAAGGGCGATGATGTCGGAAACCAGAGACTGAAAACCGCGCAAATCGCGCGACGCCCCCGGTATGGCTATGATCGAGACGATTTCGCCGTGCCGGGCTTCGATCGGGTTCCAGCGGCACGAGAGGCCGGTCAGGTCCGGCCGCGCGCCGGCCGGCGCAGGATCGATGCGGTAGCGCCCCGCTTTCATCTCGGCTTCCGCCCAACTGCCGCCACCTCCGGCGAACATGGCATAGAAGACCGCATCGGAGGCCTGGAACCTCGCCACGCGAACGTCGAGGCCTTGCGCTCTTATATCCTTTATCGGCACGATTGCGGCACGCAAGGTCAGATCCAGTTCGTCCGCCACCCATCTCTGGACAGCCGCCAACGCGTTGCGGGTGATCTCCAGCGCCGAGCCGGGAAACGCCACGAGCGCGCCGTCGCCGCCGAAGACAAAGGGAAGATCTTGCCTACCCAGCGCATTGAGCAACGCCGAAATGACGCTGGCGCCGGCCATATTGACGGTTTTATAGCGCCCCGCCTCGATCGCCCTGGTCGAGCCGACGATGTCGGCGGTGGCCAGCGCCCAGCTATCGGGGAGCGGCTGATAGTTATCGATATCGGCAACGCTTTCGAACTTTGCGAAGACCGGCAAAGAAGCGACAAACGGGTCGGACGCGGCAGCTGTTTCCATGAGCATCAGATAGCACATTCCAGTGCTTGAAGGTGAAGTCGTTCATGCTTCGAAATTGACTTGCGCAGGCTTTCCGATGATAGGGTCCGGCGATGCGAATTGCCTTCTACGCGCCGCTGAAGTCGCCCAATCATCCCGTTGCCTCCGGCGACCGCCAGATGGCACGGATGCTGGTCAAGGCGCTGGAGCATGGAGGGCATAGCGTCGAACTGGCATCCGAATTGCGCTTCTATCTACGCGAACCGGATTCGAAAAGTTTCGATGCGCTCAAGATCGAGGCCCGGGAGGAAGCCGCGCGGCTGGCAAGGCTTTGGGATCGTGACGGCAAGCCCGACCTGTGGTTCACCTATCATCCCTATTACAAGGCGCCCGACCTGATCGGGCCCGAACTGGCGTTGGCCTTTGGTGTCCCCTATGTGACAGCGGAAGCCTCCTATTCGAGGCGGCGCAACACCGGCTTGTGGGCCGATACGCAAGCGTTGGTGGCGCGAGCCGTCGAACAGGCGGCGCTGAACATCTGCTTCACGCAAAGGGATCGTCAGGGACTGGCAGATGCGGTACCCGACGCCGCTTTCGGCATGCTTTCGCCCTTCATCGACACATCGGTATTCCGGGAAACGCCGGCACGGGGTTGCCCGACGCGCCTCGTTACCGTGGCCATGATGCGCGCGGGCGACAAAGTCGAAAGCTATCGCATGCTGGCGCAGGCGCTGAGTTCGATCGCTCACCTGCCCTGGACCATGTCGGTCGTCGGGGACGGACCTGCCCGCGAAGCGGTCAGAGCGCAATTCGCCGGCTTGCCCGCCGACCGTATCGAATGGCTTGGCGCGATTGAGCCAGCCGCCGTGCCGGATGTCCTCTACAGTGGGGGAATTTACGTCTGGCCGGGTTTCGGCGAGGCCTATGGTGTTGCCTATCTTGAAGCACAGGCCGCGGGCCTTCCGGTTGTGGCTCAGGACATCGCCGGCGTGCCGGAGGTCGTGCGGGATGGCCAGGCCGGGTCTCTCACCCCGCCGGGCGATGTGGCGGCGTTCGCTTCTGCCATTGAAAGGCTTCTGGCCCGTAACGACGAAAGATCCATCATGGCCGCAGAAGCCAGACGTTTCATCCTCGAAGAACGTTCTCTCGGTGCCGCGGCGGCGCGTCTGGCCGAACTTCTTGCGACGATCCCGGTCTCATGACATCCGATCAAATCTGGCCACCCTTGGTGGAGGAACTGGCGAGCCGGCAACGGGCGGACCGTAAGGCAGAGTTCTGGCTGCGCGACGATGACGCCGTGGATACGACGCCTGCGCTTGATCGGCTGCTCGACCTCACTGGCGAATTCGCGGTTCCGGTGACCCTGGCCGTCATTCCCGCCCTGACTGACGAGAAGCTTGTCGTTCGGCTTGACGAGGCGCCGCATGCCACGGTCGCCATCCATGGCTGGGCGCACCGAAATCATGCGCCTGAGGGCCAGAAGAAGCAGGAGCTCGGCGCGCATCGGCCACGCGAGGCGGTGCTCGATGATCTGGCTCGCGGGCTGGCGCACGTAACCGGCCTGCACGGCGCACGTGCCGTTCCGATGCTGGTGCCACCCTGGAACAGGATCGACGCCGGCTTGGTATCCGACCTTGGATCGTTAGGATTTACGGCACTGTCGGTCTATGGGCCGCCAAGGCCGGCTTCACTTGCGGTCATCAACAGCAATGTCGACATCATGGATTGGCATGGCACGCGCGGCTGCCGCGATCACGGCCTATTGGTTCAGGCTATCATCGCGCAATTGCAGCATGCATTCGATGGCGGCGAACCGGTGGGCCTGCTCACCCACCATCTCGTACATGATCAATCGGCATGGCTCTTCCTCGAACGGCTGTTCACGGTCACCGCACAGAGTGAAGCCTGCGCATGGCTTCCGATCAGGACATTGATCGGGCGCAGCGCCGGTAGAGCAATTCCAGGAAAAGTGTGAACGGTTTTCCCGGGAAAAGCGCGTAGCGCTTTCCCTTGGGAATTGCGTCAGATAGAGGAAAATAGCTCAGCGCTTTTTGCGCAGTGAGACTGGAAGTTTGAGCGTCTGGCCATCCCGCGCGGCAAAAGCGCCGGAAAACCTGTCCTTGGCCAGTTTCTGGATCTTGTCCAGTTCCTTGTCGGTGCGTGTCGGATCGTGGTGAAACAGCGCAAGCCCGCGCGCACCCGCCGCCTCACAGAGCTTGACGCCCTGTTGCCACGTCGAGTGCCCGTAACCGCGGCGGCGTTCCATTTCCTCCTCGGTGTAGGTGCAATCGTAAATGACGAGGTCGGCATCTTCGATCAGGCCGAGCACCGCCTGATCGAGTTTGTCCGGCTCGTGCTCAGTGTCTGTGATCACCGCCACGACGCGGCCGCCCCATTCGACCCGGTAGCCTATGCAGCCGCCCGGATGCATAAGACTGCCGGTTCGGACCACCACCCCTTCGTGCGGGCGAAGCACGTCTCCGGATACGAAATCGCGATAGTCGAGGCTTGCCTTGCAGGCCTCCAGTTTCACCGGAAACCACGGCGGCCGCATGAATTCATCGACCATCTGCCGGGTCGTCATGTGTCCTGCAAGATGCCCGGACCAAAGCGTAACCTTGGCGCCCCGGTCATAGATCGGCGCAAAAGACGGCAGCCCGATGATGTGGTCGTAATGGCAATGAGTGAAAAGCAGGTCGAAATCGGTCACGCCCAACGCCTGAAGCGCCGCGCCGGCAGGCCGTAGGCCAGAGCCTGCGTCGAACAGAAGCGTATGCTTACCGCATCGCATCTCGACGCAGATTGAGTTGCCGCCATAGCGAGAGAATTCTGGCCCTGATACCGAAATGCTGCCGCGGACACCCCAAAACCTGACCAGGAAAACGTTGTCGTCCATGCTACCCCTTCGCCCATCATATCCAAACAACTGCTGCTAGGCGAGACAGGCTCTCTCCGGGTGACCTTCTCAGCGAGAGGACAGTGCCGTCACGACGGCGAGGATCGAGCGCACGTCCTTTGTTATTTGGCGCTTCGTGCGTCGATCAGATCCGCCGTCGTATGGCTTAGGCGATCGGCAAGAACCCGCAATATCTCGATGGTCATTTCCGGGAACTCCCTCATAAGCCTCAGGAAATGATCCTTGCGGATTCTCAGGGCTTCCAGCGGACTTGCCGCTCTGACGGTGGCAGTGCGGGAGCTGTTGCACAATATGGCGATCTCGCCGACGATCGAATTTGGCTCCAGTTCGGCAACTTTTATCGGTCCGCTGTCGGAATCGACAAGAATATCCGCCCTGCCTGAAAGGATGACATAGGCGGCGTCTCCCTCGTCGCCCTGCCGGAAAAGGATCTGGCCGGCGCTGTAGCTCACACGATCGGATGTGAACGCAAGCAGCTTAAGCTTTGTCGGCTCGATGGCAGAGAACAAGGGAACGCGTTGCAGCATTCCAACTTCATCCTTGAGCAGCATTGTCGCAAACCTTCCAAAATTCGCGTTTGCCAGACTAGAGCAACGGACGCCCAGATGGAATCAATTCTCTTTCCGGAACCGCGAGACAAACCACGCGAAAGGTGGCGAGCCCGATGTCGTGCACCGGCAGAATGATCCCATCTGAATGTCCGTTGCTCTATGACAACAGTTCCTTGAAGATACCGTTCCCTGCCAAAAGTGTCTCCTGTGTTCCGTCTTCCGCCAATTGACCCGAGTCGAAGACGATAACGCGATCGAACATCATCGCCATTGCCGGATTCGTCACGACCCACACAATTGCCGGCGAATAACCGTCGCGCCTGGCTTCCTCGAGCACATTTCGCAGCACCTTATCCTGCATGCGCTGGTCGAGCGCCGACAGCGGCCGGTTGAGAATGAGAAAATCGGGACGCTTGAGCAAGGCTCGCGCAACATCGAGCTTCTGTCGCTGTCCACCGGTCAGCCGCCTGCCGCCGGAGCCGACGTTGAAGTCCAGGCCGACATCCAGAAGTTCGCCATAAAGCCCCAGTTCGTCAAGAATGTCATAGACGATGGAGCGTATGCGGTCCGGCGCATCGGGATGATTGTTGCCCACACGGCCGAACAGGACATTATCCATGACGGTGGCCGCGGCAATGTATTTGGCAGGATCATACCGTTCGACCGCATTGTGCAGCTCGGGCGGCAGGTCTTCATAGAACCGGTTGCGTGCAGCGACGATCTTGCTCATCAGTTCGTCGCTCAGCAGGCCGAAGCGGTGCCGGGGCTCGATATAGGCAAAGCTCAAGGTGACGATCATGGCGCGATCGTTCTCCGAAACCGCCTCGTAGGGACGGTTCTTGAGCCGTTGCAGCAAGGTTTCGTAGGCGGGTATCTCCTCGGCGCTCATGAAGGCGAGCTGCTGGAAGAACTGGTGATCGGGCGGCAGGTCGGCAAACAGCTCGATCGCCTGTTTGGCGATCTCCAGGCCCATTTCATAGAGCGTGCGGTCGAGGCCGGCTTGCCTCAGCACGGACGCAAAATAGGGATTGGCCGCCAGGGCCCTGTCGGCCAGTTCGGGGCCGGCGGCAGCGCCGAAGAGCAGGTTTTGGCCGATCGTTGCTTCCTTATTGTAGGCGCCCGGTTCGAAAGGAACCACCAGTCCGCTCAGCCCTTCTTGTTCCAGCCGGGTCCGCAGCGCCGCACGCAGCTCGACGATCCGCCTGGCAAGCTCCGTGTGACGCGTGAGGTCGGCCGAAGAGCGCAAGCCAAGATCCAGAATGTCGCGCGACAGAACAACCGCGTCGAGCACCCGGCGCACGGCTTCAAAGAGGTCGTGCGGGCCGGTAGCGCCAGCGGAAGCATAGTTTATCCAGTCGCTGTGGATATCAAGATCCGGATTGCCCGACCGGCGCGCCTCGTGGATGTTCCAGCGGTGCTGGTCTGCCGCAGCACCGTCGTAAGGCACCGATGTCAGCGGCGCATGCTTCAACCCGTAGAGCAGGTTGTCGCGGAGGCTTGCCTGGAACAGGAAAACATCCGACGAGGCATACGACATGCGCCGGCCGGTTACTGCTTCGGGAAGTTCAAGCAGGTCGTCGCTGCCCGAAGCGACCCTTCCGCTGTCCGGCCAGTTCAGCCGCGCGAAGGCTTCTGCAAGCGCCTCCGCTCCACCTGTTGCGGTACTGACCAGCGCCACCGTCTCACCCGGCTTGACCTGGAGGGAGATGCGGTTGAGGAGCATTGCACCGCCATCGTCTGCTATGGACAGATTGATCGCCGACAGCGGCTTGCTCATCGGATCGGGATCGTCGATCGTCAATGCCCCGATTTTCGGCGCGATGAGACCTTCGACGGTGAACTGTTCAACGACCTGTTGATATTTGACCTGGACATCCTGCCGATCCTGATCCCAGTCGATCAGTTCCTTCATCGGTCCGGGCAGGTCCTTGTAGGCGCCGATCACGGCCACGAGCTGGCCGACGTCCAGCCGCCCCTGGAGGACCAGATACCCGCCGATCATGTAGAACAGAAAGGGCGTGAGCTGCGCGAGAAAATTGTTGAGGAACTTCACCATGAATTTCCATTGGTAAAGATCGAAGCGGATCTTGAAGATGAGCCCGAGCCGGGCAGCTATGTCGGCGCGCTCGTAGTTTGATGTATCGTGGACGTGAACCGCGCCGATGCCGTCGACGATTTCGCCAACCCGGCCCGAAAGCGCGCGCGCCGTCAACTGCCGTTGGCGCCCGAGCACGATCAGCCGCCGCCGCATTCGCGGGATGAGCACGATCTGGATCGCCACGATCACGACCGCTATCATTCCGAGCCAGACGTTCTGGATCATGATGAACAGCATGGCCGTCAGCGCCTGGCCGCCGAGCAGCACCGGCTGCAGGAAGGCGTCGCCGATGAAGCCGCCCAGCGGCTCCACCTCGTCCTTCACCATGGTCGCCACTTCGGCGGATTTGACCCGCTTGAAGTAAACCGGCGGAAAACGCAGCACGCGGTCGACCAGATCGAAGCGGATACGCCGCAGCATGCGTTCGCCGAGGCGGCCCTTGTAGGTGTTGATGTAGAATTTGAACAGGCCGTTGATGACGACTAGTAAGAGGAACACAAGGCTCAGGGCAAACAGGGTCTCCATGCGGTCGAGCTGAAAACCGGAGAAGAACTGGACCTCTCCAATGAACGGCAGGTTATAGTGTAGCCTCATGAATGGCTGGGTCGCGCCCGGTTGCTCGAAGCCGCGACCTTGGATCGGGCCGTTGACGATCAGCTTCGGCAGGTCGAAGGACATGAAATACGGGATCATCGAAAGCACGACGATCATCAATATCCAGAGCTGCTGCTTCTTGGTGTGCGTCCAGATATAGCGGGCTAGGCTGGCTTCCATATGCGACTGTGGACCCTTCAGTTGGAAGGATGCAGGATGTAAAAGCACCTGCTGGCGAATGGCGTATCGGCAATTTCTTCGTCGCCAACGATGAGCTCGAAGCTGCTGTGCACGGACATTGTCCAGCGGTCAACGACGCAAGGAACCTGCGAGGCGGCGCGATCCAGTTCCGGCGCATGGTCGATGGCAACGACATGGGCATTGTTGATCGGCGAAGAAAGCAGCTGGCCAAACGGTCCGCGGCTTCCGTAGGGTTTTGGCGAACAGCCGAGCAGCACGAGGCCGCAGCCGCGCGGCTGGTGCTGGCGGATGGACGTAGATGATCCGGACAGATGCAACAGGCTCTCTCCGGCACCGGGCAATAGCCAAGCGGCTTGCAGCATGATCACGTCCGCGGAATCAAACAGTCTTGCGGGAGGCAAGATTGCGTTGTGTCGCCCAAAATCCCAACATACAAGACGAATTATGATGGATGTCACGCAACCACGCAATGCCATGGACTGGCACGAGCAAGCCTTGGACCTCACGCGGGGAATTGCTGCTTATGTCAACTGCCCTCTCGTGTCAGGGCTGGCGCGCGTCGTCGCCAAGCATCCGAAGGCCGATATCGCCAACGCCTTCAACCACAAGCAGGTCGCCTGCAAGATGTGGGCGCTCGACAGGCTGTTCGAAAGCTGCGGCGGCCGGTTCGAGCGCATATGGGTCCTGGGTGGATGGTACGGCGTATTGCCGGCAATGCTTTTCAACGATGCCCGCTTCGACATCGCGGCGGTCGATAGCATCGACATCGATCCCGAAGTCGCGCCGGTCGCCCGGACCCTCAACCGGGAAGCCGGCGACCGGTTCCGGGCACTGACTGCAGATATGTACGCACTCGACTATGCGGCCGGGCGGCCCGACCTGATGGTCAATACGAGCTGCGAACACATAGCCGATCTGCGCGCCTGGCTTGCTCTGCTTCCGCCGGGCACGAATGTACTGCTGCAATCGAACGATTATTTCAGCGAGCCGACGCACATCAACTGCGTGGCTTCGCTTGCAGCCTTCGAGGAAATGGCGGCGCTACGGGAGGTGCGGTTCTCCGGCGAACTGCCGACAAAAAATTATACGCGCTTCATGCTGATTGGAACTGTTTGATGCATTTCGCGCAAAGTGCGTAGCGGTTTTGGGACAACGACACGCATAAAAACAGGACTTGATGCGCGTCGCACGAATCTCACCAGACGCGACGCTTTAGAGCAATTCCAGGAAAAGTGTGAAACGGTTTTCCCGGGAAAGCGCGTAACGCTTTCCCTTTGGAATTGCGTCAAAACAAAGAGATAGAGCGGTTCGGCGTGAAACGATGAGTTGCTCTAGGATCTATCGTCTGTTTGATCATGAACTTTTCCGAAACCGGGCGCCACATTTAGGGACCATGTTCGATACCGCTCGCGCAGGATTTGCGCCGAGCGACGCGCGCCCTGCAGATCGAGGCGATGCGCGGATGGCGTCGGTCCCACAAGCGCCTGTCCGATCGCTTGCGCCAAACCTTCAGGCGTTAGGTCCTTTTCCATCAGCACCGTTGCAAGACCGAGTTCTTCGAGCATCAGGGCGCGAACCGTCTGTTCGGTTTCGCCGCCGGCGGCAAATGGAACGAGCAGGGAGCGACAACCCGCGCGCAGGACATCGCAGACCGTGTTGTAACCCGCCTGCGAGACTGACAGGCGGGCGCCGGTCAGCAGGCTGGCGAAGTCCTCGCGGAACCGGAAGATGGACAGGCCCGGCGTGGCATCGCGTGCGATCGCGTCAAACTCGTCTTTCGGCAGGTTTGGGCCGGTGATCAAACACCATTTCCAAGCGTTGTTGGCATTCCGCGCCGCTGCGATGGTGGAGCTGACAAGGCTCTTTCCGGCAGCCCCGCCGCCAACCGACACCAGAACATCGAAGCGCTCGGAGGCCGCGGGCGATGGCGGCGCGGCAACGAGCCCTGTGTAGGTGACCTCGGCCCTGATCGCCCCAGCCAGTGGAAATGTCCTGTCGATGGTTGCGAAAGCCGGATCGCCGTGGACCATAACAAGATCGAAATGCCTGTTGATGAGATCGACCGTTTCCTCGTTTCGGCCCGGCTTGACGCGCTCCTGGAGAATATCACGGACGGACGTCGCCAGCAGCGGTCTGGGCGACGTCGCGTCGATGGCCTCGATCAGCGGCAAGAGTTCGAAACGCATCTGCCGGCGCCCAAATGGAAACGCCTCGACAATGACGATATCAGGCCTGCAATCCCGGAATGCCTGCAGCAGCATCTCCGAACGCCATTTCTTGAAATCATCGTCGATCGGGTTGCCCTGCAGGTCGACAAGTCCGGAAAATCCTTCATCACCGGAGGTGACAGGTGGCAGGGTTACAGATTTTATCCCCAGTCCCGGAAACCCGGCGATCGGCGCTCCGCCGGTAACGACAGTTACGTCAAACCCGTCCTCGACCAGAGCCGCTGCAACGCGGCTGGCGCGCGCGAGATGGCCGATGCCGAGCAGGTGCTGGACATAGAAGAAAGCGCGCAGCCGCTTCATTCGGCGGCCCGCCACTCCCGCTCGAACAGTTCCTTGAGCTGTCCAATGCTTGCCATATGATCGAAATTGCCGCGCACGCGCCGCTCCGCGGCGTCGCCGAGGCGGTCGCGGAGCACGGGATCACGGATCAGGCGCTCCAGCGCCTGTGCCAGGGCAATCGGGTTTTCCGTCGGAACCAGCAACCCGGTTTCATCCGGCGATAAAAGCTCCGGCACGCCGGAAATATCGGTCGACACGCAGGCAAGCCGCTGGCTAGCCGCCTCCACCAGAACGTTCGGCAGACCGTCGCGGTCGCCATTTGCGGTGATCCTGCAAGCCAGGGCGAAGATGTCGGCGCGGCGGTAGTGCTCAAGCACTTCCTCCTGCGCAAGCGCGCCCTGCCAAGAGACTCGACCATCCAGGCCGAGCTTTTGCGCTAGCGCCTTGAACCGTTCCAGTTCCTCGCCGCCGCCGATATGCTCGAAACGCCACGCCAGATCGCCGGGCAACAGGGCAAGGGCCTGCAGCAACGTATCGTAACCTTTCTTTTCAACGGCGCGCCCGACACTCAGGACGACAACCGGTTCGTCCGGCGCCGAGCCGTCATGCTGCTTTCGCGCCTCGCCGAAACTGCCGAAGCGATCAAGGTCGAGCCCATGATAGCTCAGGTGCACAGACGAGTTGCCGTTAGCGAGTTTTTTCAGACGGTCGAAGCCGGTTTTCGTGCAAGTGACCGTCCAGCGCGCCGAGGAAAGCTTGCCGGCCAGATCCCAGTCCGCCGAAGTCCAGATGTCCTTGGCATGGGCCGAGCAGGTCCAGGGCAGGCCACGAAGCTGGCTGGCATAGCGCGTCACCGATGCCGGTGTGTGCGCGAAATGTGCATGCAGCCAGGCCGCGTCTTCCGGCCATTCGGCCGCCAGCACGAGCGCTTGCCCGAAGCGGCGCGCGCGATTGCGCGTAAAGTCGCGGGGCATATCGGCAGCCAGCGATCCGAGCGCGCGCCAGAAGCCCGGACGCAGCAGATAGGCAAACAGCGAGCGAAGCACGCGCAGCGGCTCTTCATGCAGATATTCCGGTAGATAATGGACGGGCGCTTTGATCTCGTCATGCACGGGGTGGCGTTTTTCGTCGGTCGGCCGCCTGAGCGCGACGAGTATCAGGTCGAACCCCGCACGCTCAAGACCGAGCAGTTCCTGCGCGATGAAGGTTTCGGACAGCCGCGGATAACCCTTCAGAACCACGACGATCTTGCGATGTTGCAACTCAGGTCATTCCTTCAATGACCGAAAGGTGATGGCCGGCCCGCCGGTCGAGCAGTTCCGCGACGATTTCGGAAATGTGAGGCAGCCCCTCCAGCGTCAGATGCGGATTGCTCTGCGATGGGCGGGGCCGGTCCGGCAGCACCTTCAGTGCATCTGCAAACCGCCGGGAATCCTCGGCTTCTTCCGGCAAAAGCATCTCGATGAGGCCGAGTTCGGCTGCGCGCCGTGCGCGGATCAGTTGTTCCCGGCGGGGCTCGACGCGCGGCACGATCAGCGCCGGCTTGTCGAAAGACAGTATCTCGCAATAGGTGTTGTAGCCGCCCATCGCCACTACCGCCTTGGCGCCGGCAATCAGGTCTTCCATGCGGTTGTCGAACTCGATGATCTTGATGTAGGGGATCTTGGACCCCTTCCTGAGCAGCTTGTTGCGCTTGCGCGCCGGCATGTAAGGCCCAAGCACGATCAGGGCTCTATGCTGCAATTGCGGATCCTGCTGATAGGCATCGATGACGTCGTGGATCAGATCGGCGCCGTCACCGCCGCCACCGGTGGTAACGAGGATATAGTCGCCCTCGGGCCGGTGGCCGGGCAACTCGTTCCGCTGCAGGCTCCGTTGCAGGAAACCGACGAACCTCATCTTTGCCCTGACAGCCGGGGGTACATCCAGGCCGGTCAACGGATCGTAGAAATCCGGCGGACCATAGGCCCAGACCTTGTCGTAGAAGACGCCTATCTTGCGCATCACGTCTCTGCGTGCCCACTCTGCTTCGAGCAGATGCGGCGCATCCATCACCTCGCGCAGGCCAAGCACCAGCGTGGTGCCCCGCGTCTTGAGGTAGGACAGCGTGTCCTCAATCTCACCGCGCAGGCCGAGCGGTTCCTTGTCGACGATGAAGATATCCGGCCGGAAGGTCTCAGCTGTATGGCGGATGATCGACTGGCGCATCCTTAGCGTCTCATGCAGATCGATGTCCTTTTCCAGCGAGGTGTATTCGCCGTTACGCAGCTTGATGACGCTGGGGATCTTCACGAAGTCGACACGGGCGCGGTAGTCGAAGGCGCCAGCGATAGTCGCACCCGAAATGATAAGCACCTGAAGTCCGCGGAAATCCTCGACCAGCGAATGCGCGATAGTCCGGCAGCGCTGCAAATGGCCGAGCCCGAACGTGTCGTGGCTGTACATGAGAATTCGAGCGTTTTCTGCGTGCTGGGTCATTGTTGAACGTCTCTTAGAATTCTCGCCTTGAGGACCGTAGCGACCCGCGGGATTCGAAACCATCCTCGCGGGTCTACCGACCTGTTCTGAAACATGAGGGCGCAATTTTCAATTCGTATTACAAAGAGGGTCCATATGCTGAAATCAGGAAGCTACGTCTGCTCAGCGGCTTGCTTGCCACGTAGGTCCAGAAGAACCTGCACCATTTCACTGGTATTGACCATCTCGGATTCTCGGCGGCCTTGGCCGCTACGATCAACGTGGAAGCTCCAGAATGGAATAAGGTATGGGTTGGGTACTTCATTTCGAGCATCTCAGCCAAGCTCCTAAACCATGATGTGCCTTGGCGTGGGAAGCCGGAGCGTTGACGGAGTAGGGGACACGTTCGAACCACCTAGATCTCGACTCTCAGACCAGAATCTGGGGGTCAGGAGTTCGAATCTTTTCGGGCAAGCCATTCATCCAATTGAACTCACTAGCTTTTTGGACGCCATGGGCGACGTGGTGCCGGTTTAATTTTCGGAATTCAGCCGATTTTTCGGGCGGTGTTGAATGGTCGGCGATTCCTGGCGCCAAGATCGCAGAGCGGCACCTCAAAAGCGCGCCTGCGCTCCCAACTTCACGAAATGAGGAATGTTCCTCAATCGCCTTGAATGATCTCAGCGAGGGCTCCTCGATCCTAACCTCATGTCAGTCGACGCACGCTGCGCCGTAGCGGCAGCGGATAATTCTACCGGCAGCAAAAATCCCGCCGCTGCGGTCGTGCGAAGTACGCTGACGATAAAATTCAGGACTTTTGCGTGTCGATTTTGGACCAAGGTCCGTCTTGTAGAATACTGTATTTGAACAAAGCTATGTAAGCCGACTTTCGGATTCGGAAGTCCTGACGTTTTTCATCTGGAACCCATCCTGGCGGGAGGGCGACTCGAAGGAGGAATTATGAAAACGCGCACCTGTCTATTCGCGACTGTAGCCGCTCTCACCCTTGTCGCGTCTCCGGTCCTCGCTGCTCCCGGTGGCAACGGCAATGGCAACGGCAATGGCGGCAGCAACGGTAACGGCGGAAACTCGGCCGGGGCCGGCTCGCAGGGACACGGAGCCGCCACTTCCGCCGCGGCCAAGGACAAGTCGACGACCGGAGTTGCTCATGCAGCGGCGGTCGTTGCGACGACACCGGCCTCACCACAGGCCACTCTGGCCTTGCAGGCAGCGCTGGCAAGACAGGCAGCGAAAGACGCGGCAGACAATGCAGACGACACCTCTGACGAAACCGAATAAGCTTTCGAAGCAGCCATTTGTTGTGTTGTGTTGAAAAGCCGCGGTTCGCCGCGGCTTTTTCGTTTCCCGTCCTGGCGCCCAACTCTCAAGGTGAACAGCGCTTCGAGAAAAAAGCAGCTCCACGGCGGCACTGAATCTACGCTAAGGCCAAACGACGCCGCATCGGCGTCGGATTCGATTGCATGCGAGGAGATCCCATGACCGGCTTTGTCGACCGCGAGCGCGCAACTGACCTGATGCAGCGCGCCGGCATCGAGGCGCTGGTGCTTTGCGAGCCCGAGGCGTTCCAATATGCCACCGGTGCCTGGATCGGCCCGGCCGGCCTGTTCCGGCGGGCCGGCGCCGGTTTCGTGGTCATCCCGAGGCGAGGCGACCTGCCGATCGGCGTCGTGGTGGCGGATTTCCAGGCTGGCCAGCTCCGGGCGGCGATGGCCGGCGCCGTGGTGCGCACGCATGCGATCTGGATCGAATCGGCGTCGCTCGAGCCGGCGACGGCCGACCGGCCCGTTGCGCAGCGCATCGAGGCCGGCCTGGTTGGCCGCGCCCCCGGCTTTTCACGTCCGGCGACCTTCGAGCTTGCCCGCTCCGTCCGCGAGCTGAAAACGATCCTCGCAGAATTCGGGCTGGAGCGTGCGACACTCGGCATCGAGCTGGATTTCGTCTCGGCCAGCGATTTTTCCGCGATGCAGGCGATGTTGCCGGACATTGCCCTGGTCAACGGCTCGCCGATTATCGACAGGCTGCGGGCAATCAAATCGCAAAGCGAAATCGACCTTCTGCAGCAGGGCATCGTCCTGTCGGAAGCCGGCCTGTCGCGGCTGCAGCAGCATGCGGCGACCGGCATGCGTCAGTCTGAGCTGGTCGCGCTTTACCGGCAAGACGTCGCCGATGCAGCCTCCGGGTCGTCGCTGCAAATCTCGACGGCCGAATACGTCACGCTGGGCGCTCGCCCAAAAGGCGCCGACGCGGTCGCCGCCGCCGGCGATCCGCTGAAGGCCGACATGGTGTGCAGCGTGAACGGCTATGCCTCCGACATGTCGCGGAATTTCACCTTCGGGCCGCCGTCGCCCGAACAGGCCGAATTGCATGCGATAGCCGAACGCGCCTTCGCCGATGGGCTTGCCGCGCTTATGCCCGGAAAGCCGCTCGCCGCCGTGCATCGCGCCGCCAGCGAAAGCCTGGCGCGCCAGGGCCTGCGTTCCTATCGCCGCGGCCATTTCGGCCACAGCGTCGGCCATTCCGTGTTTTCCGAGCAATGGCCGTTCATTGCGGCCGACAGCGATGTCGTGATCGAAGCCGGCATGGTGCTGGCGTTCGAGATCCCACTCTACATCGACGGTCTCGCCAGCTTCAATCTCGAGGACCAGTTCCTGATCGCCGCCAACGGGCCGCTGCCGATGAACCGCCTGCCGAGGCGCCTGGGTATTATCGGCTGAATCCAGCCGTTATCTGGCGCCGGCCACGCCCCTGCGGAAATCCGACGGCGACATGCCGGAAAGCTTGCGGAACGACTTGTTGAAGGCACTGAGCGAGCCGAAGCCCGATTCCATGGCGACGCGCAGCACATTGGCATCCTGATGCATCAGCAGCGCCTGCGCGTAACTAAGGCGCAGCAAATTCACATATTCGTTGAGCGTCATGCCGGTCGATTTCTTGAAGATGCTCATCGCGTATTTGGGATGGATGTCGGCCGCCGCGGCGATGTCGACGCAATCGATCTCGTAGAGGAAATTCTCGGCGATGAAGTCGCACATGCGCCCGACATTGCGCAGCGATTGCTGATCGAAGGGACTGCCTATCTCCTGTTCGGCTGGGGTTTCGGGCACCAGCCGGTAAGGCTCGAAGCGCACCCGCTCCAGCCGCAGCAAAAGCTCGTTGACGGCATGCTCGGCCTTGACCGGGTCGCCGGAGCGGGCATAACGGTTCCAGCGCTCGAAATTGTGGTCGTCCGACCGGTCGGTGGCGTCGGTCACCAGCGTCGCCCCGGTCATCAGCCTGTTGCGGACCTCTACGGGCAAATGCAGCCGGAAGAAATGCACCAGCGGCAGATGCGCGCCGGCGTAGATGGCATCGTCGGAGGCTTCGTCCATCTGGTGCGGCAGGCCGCCCCAGAACAGGCACATGTCGCCCGCAGAGAGCGAAAGCCCGTGCCCGTCCATGCGGTAATGCACGGCGCCACGCACGATGAAATTCACCTCGACCTGGGCGTGCCAATGCGGCTTGAGCATCACCAGGGGCTGGGTGTGGAACATCTGCAGCAGCAGCGGCAGGCCCTCCACGCTGCTGGCGCCGGGCTGGTAAAACGGCCTTTCCGGCATCTTACTTTCCGCTCATTTCTTATTCCCTTTGTCGCGGACAAGGCGTTCTCGAAGCCTAGTCTAGCCACGCTCGCAAACAGAGAGCAACTGAAATGGGAGGATTTCAATGCGCATAAAATTGACCTGCGCCGCGCTCGCGCTTGCCTTGGGCTCCAGCCCGGCCTTTGCGCAGTCCGGTGAAATCACGATCTGGAGCTGGAATATCGCCGCTTCGTCGCTGAAGGCCACCATAGCGGGCTTCAACAAGCAGTATCCCGACATCAAGGTGACCGTCGAGGACCTCGGCAACCAGCCGACCTACGACAAGTCGATCGCCGGCTGCGCCGCCGGCGGCGAGGGGCTGCCGGACATCGTGACGATCGAGAACGGCGAAGCCGAAAACTACTGGAGCCAGTTCCCGGATTGCTTCGTCGACCTGCACACGCTCGGCTACACCGCCGAAGACCAGGCAAAATTCCCCGACTTCAAGCGCACCGAGCTCGAGGTTGATGACAAGGCCTATGCGATGCCCTGGGATTCCGGCCCGGTGGCGATGTTCTATCGCCGCGACTTCTACGAGAAGGCCGGCGTCGATCCGTCCTCGATCAAGACCTGGGACGATTTCATCGCCGCCGCCAAGAAGATCCAGGCCGCCAATCCCGGTGTGACGATGACCAACGCCGATTTCAACGGCGATTCCGAATTTTTCCGCATGATTTCCAACGAGCAGGGCTGCGCCTACTTCTCCGCCGACGGTCAATCGATCACCGTCAACCAGCCCAAATGCGTCGATGCCATGACCAAGATCAAGGAGATGAAGGACGCCGGCATCATTTCCTCTGCCGACTGGAGCACCAAGATCACCAACAACACCGCCGGCAAGGTGGCCACGCAGATGTATGGCGGCTGGTATGAAGGCACCGTGCGCACCGAATCGCCCGATGGGGCAGGCAAATGGGGCGTCTATCTGATGCCGAGCCTGACCGCCGACGGTCCGCGCGCCGCCAATCTCGGCGGCTCCTCGCTCGCCATCACCTCGGTGTCGAAGAACAAGGAAGCCGCCTACGCCTATCTGAAATACACACTTGCGACGAATGAGGGCCAGATCACCATGCTGAAAGGCTTCGGCCTGGTGCCGTCGCTGATTTCGGCGCTCAACGACCCTTATGTCTCCGAAGGCCTGCCCTATTGGGGCGGCCAAGCCGTGTGGAAGGACATCCTCGGCACCTTGCCGAAGGTCGTCCCCAGCCGCGGCACGCCGTTCCAGAGCGACGCCGAAATCATCATCCGCGCGGTGCAGACCAAATATCTGGCCGGCGGCTACCCCGACGCCAAGGCGGCGCTCGACGATGCCGCAAGCCAGATCGCCGCGGCGACCGGCCTGCCGGTCAAGTCGTGATCTAGACGAGACGGCTCCGGTGCGCGGCTCCCCTTCTCCCCTTGTGGGAGAAGGTGTCGCCGACGGCGACGGATGAGGGGTGCTCCAGCTTGGTGCCGGCGGCACTCCGGCCATCACCCCTCAACCGTCTCGGCGCTACGCGCCGATCCACCTTCTCCCACAAGGGGAGAAGGCAAGAGACTTGAAAAGCAGAAAGGAGGAAAACGATGCGCTACCAGAACGCTACGGCGTATCGCTTCCTCGCGCCCTATCTGCTGATCTTTTCGATCTTCTGGCTGTGGCCGATCATCGATTCCTTCCTGATCTCGTTCCAGGCGACGCGCACCGTGCCGTGGCGGTTCGCGCCGACCTTCAACTGGGGCCGGCTGATCGGCGATCCGGCCTTCTTCAATGCCTTGAAGAACACATTGCTGATCCTTGTCATCCAGGTGCCGGTGATGATTTCGCTGGCGATTGTGATGGCGGTGCTTTTGAATTCGCCGCTGCTCAAGGCGCGTGGCCTGTTCCGATTTGCCTTCTTCGCGCCGGTCGTGGTTGGCGAAGTCGCCTATTCGGCGGTTTTCCGGCTGATGTTCAATCTCGACTACGGCATCATCAACAAATTGCTGAACAGCATCGGCCTGCCCAGCGTCGACTGGTTTACCAACGTCACCCCGGCGATGGCGGTCATCATGATGGCGGTGACGTGGCGCTGGGCCGGTTACAACGCCATCATCCTGCTCGCCGGCCTGCAGTCGATTCCCGAGGATGTCTACGAGGCGGCGACCCTGGACCGGGTCAGCAAGGTCAAACAGTTCTTCTACATCACGCTGCCGCTGCTCAAGCCGATCATCGTGTTCTGCGCCGTGCTGTCGATCATCGGCACCATGCAGCTGTTCACCGAGCCCTTCCTAATCACCGAGCGCGGCGGGCCGGGCGGCGGCACCGAAACGCTCGGGCTGCTGCTTTACCGCCAAGGCTTCCGGTCGCTCAATTTCGGCTACGCTTCGGCCATCGCCTACACCATGGCCGGGCTGGCGATCGCCATCTCGCTGGTACAGATATGGCTGACGAGGGAACCGAAATGACCTCGCGTTCAAGAATCAGCCGTTCCCAGGCCAGATTGGGACGCAGCATCGCGCTGCATCTGTTCCTGACGCCGCTGGCGCTGGTCTGGTTGTTTCCGCTGTGGATGATGGTGGTTTTTTCGACGATGCCCGACAACGGCATCTTCAGCCCCGACATCGAGCTTTTGCCGCATGGCAACTTCATCGACAATGTCGGCAATCTGCAGCGCGGCACCAATTTCATCGGCGCCATCGGCATCTCCGTCTCGGTGGCGGTGACCTATACCTTCCTGTCGGTGATGCTGACCTCGATGGCCGGTTGGGCGCTGGCGCGTTACAACTTCTTCGGCAAAGGCATGGTCGTCGCCATCATCTTCGGCACCATCACGCTGCCCTATGCGGTCGTGCTGATACCGCAATTCATCATGGTGGCGCGCGACTTCAAGCTCGCCAACACCTGGGTGGCGCTGATCGTGCCGCCGCTGTTCAACTCGCTGGGCGTGCTGTTCATGCGGCAGAGTTTTTCGATGATGCCGCACGAGCTGTTCGACGCCGCCAAGGTCGAGGGCGTCAAGGAATGGCGGATATTCCTGTTCGTCGCACTGCCTCTGGCGCGGCCGATGCTGGCGGCGCTCGCCATCATCCTCTTCCTTGCCTCCTGGAACAACTATCTCTGGCCGCTGCTGATCAATTCCAAGCCGGGCGCAATGACCGCGCCCGTGGCGCTCGGCACGCTGATCGGTCTTACCAAGGTGTCCTGGGGCGGCATCATGGCGGGCGCGGTGATGCTGACAGCGCCAATGCTCGTCGTGTTCGTGCTTCTGCAGCGCCATTTCGTTGCCGGCATCGCCGCCGGCGCCATCAAGTAAGGATCAGCATGGCGGCAGTCACACTCAAAAACGTCATCAAGCGCTTCGGCGTCTTCGAGATCGTCCACGGCGCCAATATCGACATCGATGATGGCGAATTCGTCGTCTTCGTCGGCCCTTCCGGCTGCGGCAAGTCCACGCTGCTCCGGATGATCGCCGGGCTCGAGGACATCAGCGACGGCGAGATCGCCATTGGCGGCAAAGTGGTGAACGACGTCGAGGCGGCCGATCGCGGCATCGCCATGGTGTTCCAGTCCTACGCGCTCTATCCGCACATGACGGTCGAGCAGAATCTGAGCTTCGGCCTGAGAATGACCGGCAACCCCAAGGCAGATACCGAGCGGCGGGTGAAGCGGGCTTCCGAAATCCTGCGCATCGCCGAGCTGATGAAGCGGCGGCCGCGGCAATTGTCGGGCGGCCAGCGCCAGCGCGTCGCCATCGGCCGTGCCATCGTGCGTGAGCCGCAAGTGTTCCTGTTCGACGAACCGCTCAGCAATCTCGACGCCGAGCTCAGGGTGCAGATGCGCGTCGAGATATCGCGCCTTCATAAGGAGCTTGGCGTTACTATGGTCTATGTGACGCACGACCAGACCGAGGCGATGACGCTGGCCGATAGGATCGTCGTGCTCAACGCCGGCAATATCGAGCAGATCGGCGCGCCGCTCGATCTCTACGACGACCCCGCCAACCGCTTCGTTGCCGGCTTCGTCGGCTCGCCGAAGATGAATTTTCTGGCGGCGAAATTGGTTGGCGCCGACAACGGCGCAGCGGTCGTCGAACTGATCAACCATCGCGGCGCGCGACTGCGCAAGCCGCTTTCCGATGCCCTGCCTGCGATAGGCGGCGATGTCGTGCTCGGCGTGCGGCCGGAGCATTTCTTCGACGCCGGCCAGGGCGATTGCGACCTTACCCTCAAGGCCGACGTCGCCGAGCACTTGGGATCGGTGAGCTATGTCTATGCCAATTCCGGGACCGGGGGCGGGCGCGAGGAACTGATCATCGAGCGCGAGGCCTCGCGGCATCGCGCGAATGGCGACGACCTGGTGGTGTCGATCAAAGCCGACCGCTCGCTTCTCTTCGACGCCACCGGCGCACGCATTCGCTAACCCATCTTTCTTTTGTCCGATCGCGATTGCTCGCGGCCACCCCACGGAGATTTGACATGACGTCCAAACCAGAAAAAATTCGCTGGGGCATTCTCGGGCCCGGCAACATCGCCAAGGCCTTTGCCGGCGGCGTCGCCCATTCGCGCACCGGCACATTGGTCGCCATCGGCGCGCGTAATCCGGGCAAGGCGGGGCTCACCGATGCTTTCCCCGGCGCCCGCATCCTCGACGGCTACGAGGCTTTGCTTGGCGATCCGAATGTCGATGCGATCTATATTTCGACGCCGCATCCGAGCCATGCCGAATGGGCGATCAAGGCGGCCGAGGCCGGAAAGCATGTGCTTTGCGAAAAGCCGCTTGGCCTGACCGCGTTCGAGGCCGACGCCATGATCCATGCCGCGCGCAAGGCCGGCACCTTTCTCGGCGAAGCCTTCATGTACCGGCTGCATCCGCAGACGGCCAAGCTGGTCGAGCTGATCAGGGCCGGCGCGATCGGCGACATCAAGATGATCAAATCCAGCTTCGGCTTCGCCATGCCGGGCTTCATGCCGGAGCACCGTCTCTACGCCAAGGATCTCGCCGGCGGCGGCATTCTCGATGTCGGCGGCTATCCCGTCTCGATGGCGCGGCTGATTGCCGGCGCCGCGGCGGGAAAGCCCTTCGCCGAGCCGGACAAAGTCGTCGGCGCTGCGCATCTCGGCCAATCCGGCGTCGACGAATGGGCGTCGGCGCTGTTGCATTTTCCGGGCGGGATCGTCGCGGAAGTCTCCGGCAGCATCTCGCTCGCGCAGGACAATGTCTTGCGCGTTCTCGGCAGCAAGGGCCGCATCGAGGTGGCGGATTTCTGGTTTGCCGGCGGCAAGCAAGGCGGTACCGGCGAAATCCGCATCATCCGTCCGGGTGACACCGAGGTGGTCGAGGTCAAGGAGGACGGCTGGCTTTACGCATTCGAGGTCGATGCCGCCGGCGAGGCCATTCTCGGCGGGAAGCAGGAGTTCGCCTGGCCCGGCATGGGCTGGGCCGACAGTCTCGGCAATCTGCGCGTGCTCGACAAATGGCGGGCCGCAATCGGGCTCGAATATGACATCGAGAAACCGGCAAAGCGCGTCAACACGATCTCCGGGCGGAAGCTGCGCGCCGGCGGGACCGCCATCCCCAAGCGCGGCATTCCGGGCCTGCCGCGGCCCGCCTCGTGCCTGGCGCTCGGCTTCGAGGATTTCCGTACCTTCTCGTCGGGCGCCATCCTGCTCGACGCCTGTTTCGAGGCCGGCGGCAATCTGTTCGACACCGCCTTCGTCTACGGTTCCGGCTATACCGAGACGCTGCTCGGCCAATGGCTGAAAAACCGCGGCGTGCGCGAGCAGTCGGTGGTCATCGGCAAGGGCGCGCACTCGCCGCTCTGCTATCCCGACGTCATCGGCAAGCAGCTCACCCAGTCGCTCGAGCGGCTGCAGACCGACCATATCGACGTCTATTTCATGCACCGCGACAATCCGGATGTGCCGGTCGACGAATTCGTCGACGCGATGGACCGCGAGGTCAAGGCCGGCCGCATTCGCGGTCCGTTCGGCGGCTCGAACTGGACGATGGAACGCATGGACGAGGCGATTGCCTATGCCGAGCGCACCGGCAAGCAGAAGCCCGGCGCGCTTTCCAACAATTTCTCGCTGGCCGAGATGCTGGAGCCGATCTGGGCAGGCTGTGTCACCTCCTCCAGCGACGCGTGGAAGGCCTGGCTTACCGCCCGGCAGATGCCGAACTTCGCCTGGTCGAGCCAGGGCCGTGGCTTCTTCACCGACCGCGCCGGCCGCGACCGGCGCGACAATGAGGAGTTGGTCCGGGTCTGGTACTCGGACAAGAATTTCGGCCGTCGGGACCGTGCCATCGAGCTCGCCAAGCGGCTGGGCAAAAGCCCGATCCACGTCGCGCTCGCCTATGTCCTGGCGCAGCCCTTCCCGTCCGTCCCGCTGATCGGACCGCGCTCGCTCGACGAATTGGAAGACAGCCTCCAGGCGCTCGACATCTCACTTTCGCCGGACGATCTTGCATGGCTGGATAGCGGTTCGGATCAGGCCCGCGCGCGGGCCTGACCGCAGCGGCAGTCGCTTCAGCCTTGCGCTGCGCCCTCAGGCTTGCGGACTGTTTGCGCTGCCCTCACCCTCTCCCACAAAGAACCGGGAAAGGCTAAGAATGAGGGCAGCGCCACCGTCTCTGGAAGTTAGGGAAGACAGATGCTCGACATTGCACCCTCGAAACAGGCTGCCACCTGGCTCGGCTCCTTTGCCAGGGCGCTCGAGGCGGGCGACGTCGAGGCCGTAGTCAACCTGTTCGTCGAGGACTGCTACTGGCGCGATCTTTTGACCTTCACCTGGAATATCAAGACGATGGAGGGGGCGGCCGCGATTCGCGACATGCTGACGGCGACGCTGGCAACGACAAAGCCTGCCCGATGGCAGCTCAGCGGCGAAGCGACTTCGGACGAAGGCACGATCGAGGCCTGGTTTTCTTTCGAGACGTCATCGGCGTGGGGCCATGGCATCATGCGCCTCAGGGACGGCAAATGCCGGACGCTGTTCACGGCGATGAGCGATCTCAAAGGGTTTGAGGAGCGCAAAGGCCCGGCGCGGCCTCTGGGCGTCCGCCACAAGGCGGATCCCGAGCGCGAAACCTGGCTGGAGGCGAGGCGCCGCGAGGCGCGTGACCTCGGCGTTAGCCAACAGCCCTACTGCCTGGTCATCGGCGGTGGCCAGGGCGGCATCATGCTGGGGGCGCGGCTCAGGCAGCTGGGCGTGCCGGCCATCGTCATCGAGAAGAACGCCCAGGCCGGCGATTCCTGGCGCAATCGCTACCGCTCGCTCGTGCTGCACGACCCGGTCTGGTACGATCACCTGCCCTACATCCCGTTTCCCGAAAACTGGCCGGTGTTCACGCCCAAGGACAAGATGGGCGACTGGCTGGAGATGTATACGCGCGTCATGGAGCTCAACTACTGGACCTCCACCATATGCGTGAGCGCTTCCTACGACGAGACCGAAAAGGTCTGGACGGTCGAGCTCGACCGCGCCGGCGAGCGCATCGTGCTGAAGCCCAGGCACATCGTCTTTGCAACCGGTGCTTATGGCCCGCCCAGGCAGATCGACCTGCCGGGCGCCAATATCTTTCAGGGCGAGATCCTGCATTCCAGCCAGTATTCCAGCGGCGAGAAATTCCGCGGCAAAAAGGTCGCCGTCATCGGCGCGGCAAGTTCCGGCCATGACGTCAGCGTCGATCTCTGGGAGAGCGGCGCCGAGGTGACCATGGTCCAGCGCTCGCCGACGACGGTGGTCAAGTCGGACACGCTGATGGAGATCGGTTTCGAGATCTTTTCGGAAAAGGCGCTGGCCCGCGGCATTACCACGGAGAAGGCCGACATGATCGTCGCCTCGACGCCGTTCGCGCTGCTGCCGCAAGGCCAGCGGGCGCTCTACGACATCATCAAGGCGCGCGACGCGGCTTTCTACGACCGCTTGCGCGGCGCCGGCTTCGCCATCGATTTCGGCGACGACGAGACCGGGCTCCTGATGAAGGCCTACCGCACCGGCTCGGGCTTCTACATCGACGTCGGCGCCTGCGACCTGATCATCGACGGCGAGATCGGCATCCGCAGCGGCGTCGGGATCAAGTCGCTGACGCCGACAGGCATCCTCTTCGACGACGGCACCGAACTGGCAGCCGACGCAATCATCGCTTGCACCGGCTATCTCTCGATGAACGAAACCGTGGCGGCGATCGTCTCGCGCGAAGTCGCCGACAAGGTCGGGCCGTGCTGGGGGATTGGCTCGGGCGTGAAAGGCGATCCCGGGCCATGGCAAGGCGAATTGCGCAACATGTGGAAGCCGACGGCGCAGGAAGCGCTGTGGTTCCACGGCGGCAATCTGGCGCTGTCGCGCTTCTATTCGAAGTACGTCGCGCTGCAGATCAAGGCCCGCATGGAAGGCATAGCGACGCCGGTTTATGGAGCGCCGGGGCGGTAGTCCGAGCTATCCGTTCAAGTGGAGGATGGTCGCGGCGTGGCCCACCCGCTTGTGGGCAAGCGCGTTCGCTACTCACCGTTGGCGCTATTCTTCCTCCTCCGACAGGTCGAGCGTACGGCCTGCGTAGAGAAATACGCAGGATCACTACCCTGCTCCCGACGATCTCGAATGCGATTGTCGCGCGCCGTCGCCAGCCCACCGTGCGTAGCCCAGGCGCGATGTCGTCGTGGCGCGTACCGCGTTCGGGGAAGGTCTCGAAGCTGAGGCAATAATCGACGATCCGGTTGACAAACCGCAGCGCGGTGGCGGCGCCGGCCTTGGGCGCAAGCTCTGCCAGCAGCTCGGCAATATCCCGTTCAGCTGCAGCATGAAACCTGACCTCATATTTCATGTCCCGGAGCGGGATTTGGCAGTGACGGCATCGATACGGTTGGACAGGTTCTTGCGCAACTGGTCCGCGGTCAACAGACGTTCAGGATGTGCGCGTGCATCCTCGAGGGTCGGGGCGACCTCTTCGCGCAGCCAACGCTCGATGGCCGCATCGCGGGCAGCCAAAGTCCGCAGGCCGTCACGGATGACCTCGCTTTCGGTGGCATACTCGCCCGATGAGACTTTGTCCTTCACCATCTGCGCCATGTCGAGCGGCAGGGTGATGGTCAGAGGTTGAGTGGTTCGCATGGTCGTCTCCTCGTTGCCCCTTCATAATATGGGATATGACTTAATCATACGCCAGCCTCAATCGTGGCTACGTCCGAAATGCCGGCTCGCCACCTCGACATGCGTGCCGTGCCCATGCGCTTCGAAGCGCTCGGTTTCGCCAAGATCGTCCACCGCCTCGTTCGGCCACCAACTGCCGCCGACCACGATGCCGTCCGAGACCAGCCTTTGCTCGGCAACCAGCGAGGCGCCGACCGAATCGACAAAGGTGAAGCGCCCCGTGCGCAGCCGCAGCACCGCGATGTCGCCGACCGCGCCAACCGCAAGCCTGCCCAAATCGGGCCTGACGATCGCTTCGGCCGGCCGCTGTGTTGCGGCGCGCAGCACTTCGACCAGCGGCATGCCGAGCGCCAGCAGTTTCGACATGCAGATCAGGATGTCGAAGGCCGGCCCGTCGACGCAGTAGAGATGAACGTCGCTGCTGATCACGTCCGGCGCCAGACCTTCGCTCAGCATCGCTTTGGCCACCTCGAAATCGAACGAGCCCATCCCGTGGCCGATGTCGAAGATGACGCCGCGCTCGCGCGCCAGCCGCATATCCGGCCGCACCGCCCCCGAGGCGAAGACCGGCGCGTTGGGAAACGGCCGGAAGCAGTGAGTGAGGATGTCGCCCTTGCGCAGCCGCGGCAGCACTTCCGAGCGGCCGGGCGGCGGCTCGTCTATATGCGCCATCAGCGGCAGGCCCGCCTTGTCGGCGGCTTCGAGCGCGAGATCGACCGGCGCGATGCCGCTGCTGCCACCGGCGTGGCGACCGGAGCGGACCTTGACGCCGACAACCACGTCGGCGTGCTCGCGCGCCGCCGCCACCGTTTCGCGCGGTTCGCAGAGCCTGAGATCGCTGCATTCGCCGACCGCCACCGTCTGCGAGAAGCCGAAAATGCCGGCAAAGGAAATGTTCACATAGGCCAGGATGCGGACTTTCGAGCGCTCGATGACGTGGCGGCGAAAGCCGAGGAAATTGCCGGCGCCGGCACTTCCGGCATCGATGAAGGTGGTGGTGCCGCTCTTTGCGGCGAGCCGGTCGGCATCGACGCCGAGCGAGGTGCCGCCCCAATAGACATGGCTGTGCAGGTCGATCAGGCCCGGCGCGACGATGGAGCCCGTGGCGTCGATGACGCGGGCGGCACGTTCGAAGGGGATTTCGGCGTCGATCGCGGCGATACGGCCGTCGGCAATCGCCAGATCGCGTTGTGCGTCGAGGCCGGACGCCGGATCGATGAGGCGGCCGCCTTTTATCAGCAGATCGAATTGCATCGCGCCTGTCTCCGCTTGCCCGTCAGGCCGGCCTGTAGGCGACGGCTTCGACCTCGATCTTGATGTCGATCATCAGCCGCGACTCCACTGTCGTGCGTGCCGGCGGGTCTTTCGGGAAATGCCTGGCATAGACGGTGTTGAAAATGCCGAAATCGCGCGCGTCCTCCAGCCAGACCGTCGTCTTGACCACGTCGTCGAGCGTACAGCCGGCCAGCGCCAGTGCCCCCTTGACGTTCGACAGCACCTGCTCGGTCTGTTCGGCGATGCCGCCCTTGACCACCAGCCCGTCGCTGCCGACCGGTACCTGGCCTGAGACATAGACGAAATCGCCGGCCCTGACCGCCGGAGACAACGGTACATGGGATTTTCCAAAACACTGCTTGGGCAAGGAGGCCTCCTGTCTAGGTTCTTTGGGTGAACGCGCGATGCTGCGAGAGATAGGGGCGGCTGCACGCCATCGATCCACATTTTGAAAGCCTATATCGCTTTGCTGCAGTAACGCCAGAACGATCACCGCCCTTGGTGATCCTTCGCGCCCCCCTCTGCCCTGCCAGCGTCTGGACCCACGACACCAGCCGGCTCAGCGGTCGATCCGCGTCGACAGGATGATCGACGACGACGTGCGCTCGACCCCGTCCATGGCGCCGATCTGGTCGAGAAGCGTGTCGAGATCCCTGATCGACGGCGCCTCGACGATGACGATCATGTCGAAATTGCCGCTGACCGAGTGCAGCGTGCGAACCGGTGCCAGCGCCTGCAGGCTGCGCACCACCTTGTCGGCAAGCTTGGGGGTGACGGTGAGCAAGACATGCGCCCTGACCAACCCCTGTTCGTAATCCGGCGAAAGCCTGACGCCGTAGCCGGCGATGATGCCGCGCTGTTCCAGCCGCTCGATCCGGCTTTGCACCGTCGTTCGTGAGACGCCGAGCCGCCGCGCCAGTTCGGCCGTCGAGGCGCGCGCATTGATGCGCAGTAGAGAAAGCAGAGCCTGGTCGGCATCGCTGAGCATTTCGACGAATCCTACCGGCATATTGCACAAAGAGATACTGCGTTTAGTACAATTCCACGCTTCCTTTCAACAGGCAAGCTGCGATTCTAGCCATCAAATTTAACGTTGGTGCGAGGGACCGGTCATGAAGGAAATCATCGTCGTCGGCGCCGGCAAGATCGGCTCGACCATTGCCGAGATGCTGGCTTCCACGGGCGACTACCGTGTCACGCTCGTCGACCGCTCGGCGGCGCAGCTCGGCGCGGCCGAACTGCCTGAAACAGTCCAGACGCTGGAACTCGACATCGAAGCCGCCGGTACCCTCGAAGCTGCCTTGGCCGGCAAGTTCGCGGTGCTCAGCGCTGCGCCCTTCCATTTGACCACGCGCATCGCCGAGGCGGCGGCGAGTGCCGGCGTGCATTATCTCGATCTGACCGAGGACGTCATCAGCACCAGGCGGGTCAAGGAACTGGCGCGCTCCGGCAACAGCGCCTTTATTCCGCAATGCGGCCTGGCGCCGGGCTTCATCTCGATCGTCGCCAACGATCTCGCCAGCCGCTTCGACACACTGGAAAGCGTGCGCATGCGGGTTGGCGCGCTGCCGCAATACCCTTCGAACGCGCTGAACTACAATCTGACCTGGAGCACCGACGGCGTCATCAACGAATATTGCGAGCCTTGCGAGGCGATCGTCGAAGGCGAGCTGATCGAGGTGCCGCCGCTCGAGGAGCGCGAGGAGTTCTCGCTCGACGGCGTCACCTACGAGGCGTTCAACACCTCGGGCGGGCTGGGCACGCTGGCCGAGACGCTGAAGGGCAAGGTGCGGACGCTGAACTACCGCACCATCCGCTACCCCGGCCATGCCGCGATCATGAAGGCGCTGCTCAACGACCTCGGCCTGCGCCACCGCCGCGACGTGCTGAAGGACATTTTCGAAAGCGCCCTGCCGGCAACGCTGCAGGACGTGGTTATCGTCTTCGTCACTGTCAGCGGCCGCAAGAACGGCCGCCTGCTGCAGGAGACCTACGCCAACAAGATCTACGCCAGGCGCGACGGCGAAACGGTGCGCAGCGCCATCCAGGTCACCACAGCGTCCGCCATCTGCGCCGTGCTCGACATGCTCGCCGACGGCACCTTGCCGGCAAGAGGTTTCATCAAGCAGGAGGACATCGCGCTCGACGTGTTTCTGGCCAACCGCTTCGGCCGCGCCTATGCGCAGCACGAGATGGTTAGCCGGCTTGCGGGGTGAGCTGCGTAATCTCCCCCCTTGAGGGGGAGATGTCGCCGAAGGCGACAGAGGGGGTCGCCTCGCGTAGAGCGCTAACCTCAATCTATCGCAAGGGAGGTCCCATCCAGTCGAACCGACCCCCTCTGGCCTGCCGGCCATCTCCCCCTCAAGGGGGGAGATCACCTGCCCTCAGACATGCACCGCCCGCCCCAGCGCCTTCAGCGCCGCTTCCTGAAGACCCTCGCCCTGTGTCGGATGGGCATGAATGGTGCCGGCGATATCCTCCAGCGTCGCGCCCATCTCCAGCGCCAGCCCAAACGCGGTCGACAGTTCCGACACGCCCTGGCCGACTGCCTGGATGCCGAGCACCAGATGGTTGTCGGCGCGGGCAACGACCCGGACGAATCCGTCCTCGCCCAACTTCGTCATCGCCCGGCCATTGGCGGTGAAGAGAAACAGTCCGACCTTGATCTCGCCACGGGTCTTGGCCTCCTCCGGCGACAGGCCTGCGGTGACCAACTCCGGATCGGTGAAGCAGACAGCCGGGATCGCTCGTCTGTCCCAGCTGCGCCTATGGCCGGCGACGATCTCGGCGACCATTTCACCCTGCGCCATCGCCCGGTGCGCGAGCATCGGCTCGCCGGTGACGTCGCCAATGGCAAAGATACCGCGCATCGAGCTGCGGCACTGGTCGTCGATGCGGATGAAGGGTCCGGCCATGTCGAGGTCGATCTGCTCCAACCCCCAGCCTTCGGTCACCGGCTTCCGACCGACCGTGACCAGGACCTTGTCGGCGGCGATCTTGCCGTTCTTGCCGCCATTCGTCTCGACCAGCAGGGCGTCGCGCTTAGTGGACAGCCCCTTGGCCTTGGCGTTCACGAGCACCTCGATGCCAAGTTCGGCCAGCCGCCTCACCACCGGCCGGGTCAGTTCCGCATCGTATTGCGCCAGCACGCGCGGCAACGCCTCGATCACGGTCACCTTGGCGCCCAGCTTGGCAAAGGCGATGCCGAGTTCCAGCCCGATATAGCCGCCGCCGACCACCGCCAGCCTCTCCGGAACTTCGCTCAGCGCCAGCGCCTCGGTCGACGAAATGACTGGTCCGCCGAACGGCAGCGATGGTAGTTCGACCGGCGCCGAGCCGGTCGCGATCACCACCGTTTCGGCGCGGATCATCTGCACGCCGATCTCGGTCTCGACGGCAACGGTCTTGCCGTCGCGAAATGTCGCCCACCCATGCACCGTCTTCACGCCCGCTTTCTTCAGCAGGCCGGCAACACCGTTGTTCAGCCGGCTAACGATGCCGTCCTTCCAGGCAATGGTCGCTGCGAGATCAAGCGATGGTGCGGCGATCGCAATGCCGAGCGGGCTTTTGCCGCCGGCCATCTGCGAGAGCTTCTCGAACTCCTCGGCCGCATGGATCAGCGCCTTGGACGGGATGCAGCCGACATTGAGGCAAGTGCCGCCGGGCTTGCCGGCCTCGACGATCACCGTGTCGATGCCGAGCTGCCCGGCACGGATGGCGCAGACATAGCCGCCCGGACCGGCGCCGATGACCAGCAGCTTGCAAGAGATTTCCTTCATCATGTCGCTCTAGCTCCTCGGCAAGCTGGAGGGACAGCACCCCCCTCTGCCCTGCCGGGCATCTCCCCCGCAAGGGGGGAGATCAGCAGCTTCGAAGCCCCGCTTACTCCTGCAACATTGGAGATTGGCGAAGGCCGGGAAGGCGGCCAATCTCCCCCCTTGCGGGGGAGATGCCCGGCAGGGCAGAGGGGGGTGGGAAGGATCGCTACTGTTCTCATTCTGCGCTGCTGCCCATTACCTCAATCCACAAAAATCAGCGCCGGCGTCTCCAGCAGCGCCTTTATCCGCTGGATAAACACCGCCGCGTCCCAGCCATCGACGACGCGGTGGTCGAAGCTGGAGGACAGGTTCATCATCTTGCGCGGGATGAACTGGCTGCCGTCCCAGACCGGCCGCACCATCATCTTGTTGACGCCGACGATCGCCACTTCCGGATGATTGATCACCGGCGTTGTCGCCACGCCGCCCATGGCGCCGAGCGAGGTGATGGTGATGGTCGATCCCGAGAGCTCGTCGCGCGTCGCCGTGCCGGATTTTGCCGCCTCGGCCAGCCTGACAACCTCGGCTGCACAGTCCCAGATGTCGCGCGCCTCGGCGTGTCTTACCACCGGCACCATCAGCCCCGAAGGCGTCTGCGCGGCAATGCCGATATGGATGCCGCCATGCTGGTGGACGATACCGGCTTCGTCGTCGAACAGCGCGTTGACATTGGGCTGGTCGGCAATTGCCTTGACCATGGCCCGCATCAGGAACGGCAGCAGCGTCAGCTTCGGCCTGTCCGCGCCCGACCGCTTCTCCTTGTTGAGCGCGGCGCGCAGATCCTCGAGCGCGGTGACGTCGATCTCCTCGACATAGGTGATATGCGGGATGCGCGACTTGGCCAGCGTCATCTTCTCGGCGATCTTTCGCCTGAGCCCGACTATCTTGATGTCCTCGATAGCCTCGTTGCGGGTGAGGCCTAGGCCCTTGGCGAGCTGCGGTCCGCGTGCCAGGAAGGCGTCGATGTCCTCGTGCCGGATGCGGCCGGCCGGACCGGTTCCCGGAACCCGCCGAACGTCGATGCCGGCCTCTTTCGCCCTGAGGCGGACGGCCGGCGAGGCCAGCGGCTTTTCGCCCTCGGGGCGCGGCGCGCCGGAGGTCCGCGCAGCACCCCCAACGGCGGCAGTACCCCCACCCCTAACCCCTCCCCACAAGGGGGAGGGGGATTCCGACGCCGTGCTTCCACCCTCATGCGTTGAAACTTTTTTGGATGATGGCGCGGTGGGCTTGGCTTCGACCTTGGGAGCCGAGGCACGTCCCCCTCCCCCTTGTGGGGAGGGGTTAGGGGTGGGGGTACTCTTGGCGCCGGCCTCAACGGCCTGCGCCGCCGCATCCTTCACGTTACCTTCGCCCGCCACCTTCAGCCTGACAATCGGCGAACCGATCGCCACGGTGTCGCCGATCTCGGCACCCAGCCAAAGGATCTCGCCATCGACGGGCGAAGGAATTTCGACCGTCGCCTTGTCGGTCATGACAGCGGCAAGCACGGCATCCTCGCGCACGAGATCGCCGACCTTGACCTGCCATTCGACGAGCTCGGCCTCGGCGACGCCTTCGCCGACATCGGGCAGCTTGATGACATATTCGCCCATCGTTCCCCCTTCAGGCTTCCATCGTTTCGACGAGCGCGCGGCCTAGCCGGGCGGGACCGGGAAAATAGTCCCACTCCTGCGCATGGGGATAGGGCGTGTCCCAGCCGGTGACCCGCGCCACCGGCGCTTCCAGATGGTAGAAGCAGTTCTCCTGAACCAGCGCTGAAAGTTCGGCGCCGAAGCCGGATGTCAGCGTCGCCTCATGCACGACCACGCAGCGCCTGGTCTTATTGACCGAGGCGACGATCGTCTCGAGATCCAGCGGCAGCAGCGTCCTCAGATCGATGATCTCGGCATCGATGCCGGTCTCCTCAGCCGCCGCCTGGGCGACATAGACCATCGTGCCATAGGCAAGCACGGTGACTGCCGCACCAGGCCGCCGGATCACCGCCTTGCCGAGCGGCACCGTGTAATGGCCATCGGCGACTTCGCCGAGCTCATGTTTCGACCATGGCGTTACCGGCCGCTCGTGATGACCGTCGAAGGGGCCATTGTAGAGCCGCTTCGGCTCCAGGAAGATCACCGGGTCGGGATCCTCGATCGCCGCGATCAGCAGGCCCTTGGCGTCGTGCGGATTGGACGGAACCACAACCTTCAGGCCGGAGACGTGGGTGAACAGCGCCTCCGGGCTCTGGCTGTGGGTCTGGCCGCCGAAAATGCCGCCGCCGGTCGGCATTCTCACGACGATCGGGCAGGTGAAATCACCGTTCGACCGGTAGCGCAGCCGCGCCGCTTCCGAGACGATCTGGTCATAGGCCGGATAAACATAGTCGGCAAACTGCACCTCGACGCAAGGCTTCAGCCCGTAGGCCGCCATGCCGATGGCCGCGCCGACAATCCCGGACTCGCTGATCGGCGCATCGAAGCAGCGGCTCTTGCCGTATTTCGCCTGCAGGCCCTGGGTGCAGCGGAAGACGCCGCCGAAGAAGCCGACATCCTCGCCAAATACGATGACGCGTTCGTCGCGCGCCATCGACACGTCCATGGCGTCGCGGATCGCCTCGATCATGGTCCGCCGCGGCATGGTCAGACCCCTGCCTGTTGGCGCTGGCGCCTGAGATGTGGCGGCATCTGCGCATAGACGCCTTCGAACATGTCGCGCGCCGAGGGCTTGCCGCCTGCATGCAGCGTGCCGTGGCGCTCGGCCTCCCGCTGCGCCGAAATCACCGTGTCGAGGATTTCCGCCTCTGCCTGGGCGTGGCGTTCGTCCGACCAGACGCCGCGCTGGATGAGATGGTTCTTCAGCCTGACGATCGGGTCGCCGAGAGGCCAGGCATCGGACTCGGCTTTCGGCCGGTAAGCCGAGGGGTCGTCGGAGCTCGAATGGGCGCCGACGCGGTAAGTGACGTATTCGACCAGCGTCGGCCCGAGATTGCTGCGCGCCCGTTCCGCCGCCCATTTGGCCACCGCATGGACGGCGAGATAGTCGTTGCCGTCGACGCGCAGCGACGGAATGCCGAAGCCGAGCCCGCGCGCGGCAAAAGTGCCGGAGCCGCCGCGGGCGATGCCCTGGAAGGTCGAAATCGCCCACTGATTGTTGACGACATTGAGCACGACCGGCGCCTTGTAGGTCGAGGCGAAGACCAGCGCCGAATGGAAGTCGGATTCGGCGGTCGAACCGTCGCCGATCCAGGCGGCGGCGATCTTTGAATCGTTGCTTATCGCCGAGGCCATCGCCCAGCCGACCGCCTGGATGTACTGCGTCGCCAGATTGCCGGAGATCGAGAAGAAGCCGTGCTCCTTCGACGAATACATGATCGGCAATTGCCGCCCTTTCAGCGGATCGGCCTCGTTCGAATAGATCTGGTTCATCATCGTGACCATCGGGTAGCCGTCGGCGATGAGCAGGCCGGCCTGCCGATAGGTCGGAAAGTTCATGTCGCCCCGCGACAGCGCCTTGCGGAAGGCGCAGCTCACCGCTTCTTCGCCGAGATGCTGCATGTAGAAGGAGGTCTTGCCCTGGCGCTGCGCCATCTGCATGCGTGCATCGAAGCTGCGCAGCGTCATCATGTGGCGCAGCCCCTCTAGCAACTCGTCGTCCGAAAGCAGCCCGGCCCACGGTCCGACCGCCTCGCCGGCGCGGTTGAGCACGCGGATGATCGAGAAGGCCAGATCGCGGATGTCGCGCGGGTCGACGTCGATCTTCGGGCGCGGCACCGAGCCAGCTTTTGGAATGCTCACATTGGAGAAATCCGGCGTCCCGCCCGGCCGCACTTCCGGTTCCGGAACATGGAAGCGCAGCATTCCGGCATCGGCCATGATCTCGGTCCTCCACTGTTGCCCGGCCAAGATATTTGCATACCGCCAGACCAGTGCCAATTCGTCGGGGAAGCCTTCGGTCCTTCGGACCCGGCCGATGCAGCCTCCCGCGCACAAGATGAAGATATGTCTGCGAAATTTCTTGTCGATGTTGGACGGCAGCACGCAACTTAGCAGAAATTTGCCGACGATTGCCGCAACAGACGATATGTCCCGGGGTGAGCTTGCCTTTGACGAGCCCGCGCTTCCAGCGATTCAAGTTGCGCCCACCATCCAGGACCCTATCCTGACAGGATCGTTTTGAGAGAGGTGGGAATGCAAGGCAGATCGAGGGCCGTCGTCGCTTTGGCGATTGTAGCTTTTCTGGTTGGATCCGGTCGACCAACTTTCGCTCAGTCGGACGATTGCATCGGCACGTACCATCGCACGAGGGATGCTGCCTGCATTGACCGGCTTATCACAACCTTGGATCAAGCTCCGTCCGGCGCTGAAAACGGAACGATAACCGGTTTTTTCGCTGCATTGTTCGACGGCTCGCCGGAGATGCGACGAAAACTGCTGGATGGCGTGCCCTCCGATCGCGCGGCTGACCTTTATCTGGCCGCTCTGCACAAGGCTGGTCTCACGGACGAAGCGCGGCGTTTCGCGTCGAGCCGAAAGCTGGATGATGCAGCATCCGCCGGTGCCATCCCTTTGAAAACGTTGACACCTCTCTTTGTCCCGTTGGACAATGATCTGCTGCTTGGCGCCTATATGGCGACAGGAGACTTGTCCTACATAGATCATATTTTGGAAAATCTTCGAACCAGCCGTGACGGCATCGCGGCGGACGCAATCCGTATCGGCCTTGTTATGGGGAAATTCGGGGGTGTGGTGGCTCCAGGTCGCCCCGAGAATATCATGATTGTCGCTGCGTGCCGAAAATATGGGTGTCCCAAGAGCCAGGCATCAAAAGATATGATGCGTGTAATGACGGTGGCATCGGCTGTATGGGCTATACGGTCGCTGGCGAAGAATGACGTTGCAATCAAACAGGAACTCGATCGCTTTTTCCAAAACGACTCGCGTTTGGCCGCCATTTTCGCAAGAGAGCAGAACGCCTTCACAAATTATCTGGCCTCAGTGACTTTGTGGTCAGTCGAGAAAGACAAATCGCTTGACGCGGCAATGACGGACTACGAACGCCTCGGTGATGCCGATAGCTCGTTCAAGCCTGATAGTCCCGAGGACAAGAACTAGCAGGCCGGCGCCCGTGGTTCACCCGGAGCTCACGCCATGCTAACCAGCGCGCATGGCACAGAAGAAAGGTTACGAGGTCGATTCGTGGTTGGCGCGGCCCGATCCGCGCGTCTCGATCGTGCTGCTTTACGGTCCCGATCGCGGGCTGGTTGCCGAGCGGGCAAAGGCCTTTGCCGGCAAGACCGGCCTGCCGCTTGACGATCCGTTCTCGGTGGTCAGGCTGGACGGTTCGGAGGTCGATCGCGACGAGGGCCGGCTGCTCGACGAGGCCCGCACCGTGCCGATGTTTTCGGAGCGGCGCCTTTTATGGGTGCGCAATGCCGGCGCCCAGAAGGCGCTTGCCGACGACGTCAAGGCGCTGACCGCCGAGCCCGCGCGGGACGCCATCATCCTCATCGAGGCCGGCGACCTGAAGAAGGGCGTCGGCCTGCGCGCCGTGGTGGAGGCGGCGGACAATGCCATGGCATTGCCTTGCTATGCCGATGAAGCCAGGGATATCGATACGGTCATCGACGACGAATTGCGCAAGGCCGGCATGTCGATGACACTGGAGGCCCGGCAGGCGCTGCGCCGCAATCTCGGCGGCGACCGGCTGGCCTCGCGCGGCGAGATCGAAAAGCTTCTGCTCTATGCGCACGGCCAGACCGAAATCGGTCTCGAAGACGTCAAGGCGATGTCCGGCGATGTCTCCGGCCTCTCCTTCGATGCGGCGGTCGACGCCCTGCTCGAAGGCAGGATCGCCGATTTCGACACCGCCTTTACCCGCCATTGCCAGTCCGGCGGCCAGCCCTTCCTGGTGCTGTCATCGGCGATGCGGCAGCTGCAGGCGATCCAGGCGATGCGTGGCCAGATGGACGCCGGCGGCCGCAATGCCGCGTCGGTCGTTGCCGCGGCGCGCCCGCCGGTTTTTTTCTCCAGGCGCAAGTTGGTGGAGAAAGCCCTCGAACGGTGGAGCAGCGAAGCGCTCGGCCGCGCCCTCACCCGACTGCAGACGGCAGTGCTGCAGACACGCCGGCGGCCGGATCTGTCGGTCGCGCTGGCACGCCAGGCGCTGCTCGGCATTGCCGTGGAGAGCGCAAGGCTGGCGCAGCGCACCTAATCTCCCCCCTTGAAGGGGAGATGTCGCCGAAGGCGACAGAGGGGGTCGCAGCGCGTGGAACACCAGCCCCTTCCGCGACGACAGACGACGTGGGCGCTTGATGTGAGACGACCCCTTCTGGCCTGCCGGCCATTTCCCCCTCAAGGGGGGAGATTAACTACTCGACGATTTCGCCAATCACCGGCGCGGCGGCAGCCACACTTTGTTTGCCGGCTAAAGGCCTCGACGTCTTAGCAACCCACTACTCCCGCTTCAGCCTTCGGCACAATTCATCCAGCTGCTCCAGTGTCCGGTAGGCGACGCTGATCACGCCGCCGCGCTGGTTGTGCTCGATCGTAACGATCATGCCGATGGTATTGGTCATCAGCTTTTCAAGCGCCAGCGTGTCGGCATCCTTTTGCGGCGGGGGCGCGGGTTGGCGCTTTGCCGCCGGCGCGCCGACCGGCATCTGCGCCAAAGCCTCGGCCTGGCGCACCGAAAGCCCTTCGTCGATGATCCGCTTGGCAAGCCCGGCCGGGTCGTCGGCGGTCACCAGGGTGCGGGCGTGGCCGGCCGAGAGCGCGCCGTCGACCAGCATGTCGCGAATGACGTCGGGCAGCTTGAGCAGTCTCAGCGTATTGGCGACATGGCTGCGGCTCTTGCCGATCACCTGACCGAGATCGGCCTGGGTATAGCCGTGGTCGTCGATCAGCTGCTGGTAGCCCAGCGCCTCCTCGACCGGGTTGAGGTCGGTGCGCTGGACGTTTTCGATGATCGCCAGTTCGAGCGCCGTGCGATCGTTGACGTCACGTACGATGATCGGGATTTCGGTCAGCCCGGCGCGTTGCGCCGCGCGCCAGCGACGCTCGCCAGCGATGATCTCGTAGCGGCCCGACTGCGTTTTCGATGGCCGCGCCACCACCGGCTGCACCACGCCATGCTCACGGATCGACTGGGCGAGGTCGGTCAGGTCGGCATCGCCAAAATGACGGCGCGGGTTCTTCGGGTTGGGACTGAGGAACTCGATCGGCACCTTGCCGTCGGCCGCCAGCCCGGGCTTTTCCGGTGCCGCCGGGCGATCGATTTCGCCGATCAGCGCCGCCAGTCCCCGTCCCAGTCTTTTTCTCGAAGGGTCTTCGTTCATCGTCCGTCCAGATCGTTTCGGTGTCGAATCGGCTTATTGTTCAGGCAGCACGCAATTTGCGCTCGCGGCGGATGACTTCCGAAGCAAGCTGCAGATAGGCCTGGCTGCCCGAGCATTTGAGGTCGTAGAGGATCGCCGGCTTGCCATAGGACGGCGCTTCGGAAACGCGGACATTGCGCGGGATGACGGTTTCATAGACCTTGTCGCCCATATGCGCCCGGACATCCTGCACCACCTGGTTGGCGAGATTGTTGCGCCCGTCGAACATGGTCAGCACGATGCCCTGGATCGTCAGGTCGGGGTTGATCGAACGGCGCACCTGCTCGACCGTCTCCAGCAATTGGCTCAGCCCCTCCAGCGCGAAGAATTCACACTGCAGCGGCACCAGCACCGAATCGGCCGCAGCCATCGAATTCAGTGTCAGCAGGTTGAGCGAGGGCGGGCAGTCGATCAGCACATAGCCGAAATTGGCCGAGCGCTCGGCCGAAGCCCGCAGCGCGTTGCGCAGCCGCAGCACCCGATCCGGCGCCGAGGCGATTTCCATCTCGATGCCGAGCAGGTCGAGCGTCGACGGCACGATCGACAGGCCGGGCACCGCCGTCGGGATCGCCGCCGCTTCGAGATCGAGCTCGCCGGTCAGCACATCATAGGACGAGACGGTGCGGTCGCGCCGGTCGATGCCAAGCCCGGTGCTGGCATTGCCCTGCGGGTCGAGGTCGACGATCAGCACCTGTTCGCCTATGGCCGCCAGCGCGGTGGCCAGATTGATTGCCGTTGTCGTCTTGCCGACGCCGCCCTTCTGGTTGGCGACGGTGATGATTCGGGGGCCGTTCTTCATCATGGGTTTATGCCAGAAATTCATTGGGGTCGCCGGTCACAAGCCAGGGTGCTGTCGCAAGTCGGATACTTCGAGAATGACGCCCTGCGCGTCGGTTGCACTGGCATGTTCTACCAGATCGAAAGACCATCGTTGAGCGCTTTCTGCCACTTCGGCGCGGTAATCCCGGCCTTTGTGAAACAGGCCGCGCGCCCCCTTGGTCAGCCACGGTGCCGCCAGGTCCAGCAAGTCGGACAGCGAGGCGAGTGCCCTGGCTGTGACGATTTGCGGTGCAGGAACAAGGAGATAGCTGTCGTCGATGCGGCGCGCGATGACCTTGGCGGGCAGGCTGAACTGTCCGACGACCGCTTGCAGGAACGATGCTTTTTTGCGGTTGCTTTCAACCAGGTCGATACCGGCGCCTTCCCGCTCGACAAGCAAAAACGCCAGCACGAGGCCGGGAAACCCGCCGCCGGAGCCGAGATCGACCCAGCGCTTCGCGTCTGGTTTGATTCGCGCCAGCTGCGCGCTGTCGAGGATGTGGCGGCGCCAGACATCGTCCTGCGTCGATTGCGCGGCGAGATTGATCCGGCGGTTCCATTTCTGGAAGACGCCCTCGAACTCGACCAGACGATCGAATGTTTCACGTGAAACCGGGCCCGCTGCCGCTTGCAGGCTCGCCCAGGACGCAGCGCTCACGCGACCTGCTTTCGCGCGGCCGCCTCGGCATTGCGCACATGCGCGACAATAATCGCCAGCGCCGCCGGCGTCATGCCTTCCATGCGTTGCGCATCGGCAATGGAGCGCGGCTGGCGTGCCAGCATCTTCTGCTTCAACTCGTTCGACAGGCCGGGAACAGAAGCAAAGTCGAGCGACTCCGGAATAAGCCGGCTCTCCTCATGCCTGATCTGCGAAACATCGGCCTGCTGGCGGTCGAGATAGACAGAATATTTGGCCTCCGTTTCAAGACGTTCGGCCGTTTTGCTGTCGATCGCCGCGAAAGCCGGTTCGATGCGCGCCAGCCAGGCGATGTCGACGCCGGGATAGGCCAGCAACTCATAGGCCGAGCGGCGTACACCGTCCCGGTTGATCTCGAGCCCGTGGTGCGCCGCCTCATTGGGGGTCATGGTGGTGCCGAGGGCGAGCTGCCGCGCCTTCTCAAGGTCTTGCACGACATTGTTGAACCGCTGCATCCGCTCCGGCGAGGCAATCCCCAGCCTCATCGCCAGCGGCGTCAGCCGCTCATCGGCGTTGTCGGCTCGCAGCGACAGCCGGAACTCGGCCCGCGAGGTGAACATGCGGTACGGTTCGGCGATGCCGCGGCTGGTCAAATCGTCGACCATCACGCCGATATAGGCTTCGGTGCGGCTGAGCACGATTTCCTCGCTCGCCGACGCCTTGTGCGCTGCATTCAAGCCGGCAAGCAGCCCTTGCGCGCCGGCCTCCTCGTAGCCGGTGGTGCCGTTGATCTGGCCGGCGAGGAAAAGCCCGGCGATCCGCTTGGTCTCCAGCGTTGGCTTGAGCTCGCGCGGGTCGACATGGTCATACTCGATGGCATAGCCCGGCTGCAGCATGGTTGCCCGCTCCAGCCCCGGAATGGTCTTCAGCATGTCGAGCTGCACGTCCTCGGGCAGCGAGGTCGAGATGCCGTTCGGATACACCGTGTCGTCGTCCAGCCCTTCCGGCTCCAGAAAGATCTGGTGACCTTCGCGGTCGCCGAACTTGACGATCTTGTCTTCGATCGACGGGCAATAACGCGGCCCGACGCCTTCGATTGACCCCGAATACATGGCCGAGCGGCCGAGATTGGCGCGAATCAGCTCATGCGTGGCATTGGTCGTGCGGGTGATGCCGCAATGGATCTGCGGGTTTTCGATGCGCTCGGTCAGCAGCGAGAACGGCACGGGATCTTCATCCGCCGCCTGGCTCTCCAGTGACGCCCAATCGATTGTCCTGCCGTCCAGCCGCGGCGGCGTGCCGGTCTTCAACCGTCCGAGCCTGAAGCCGGCGCGGCTCATCGTCGCCGACAGGCCGATGCTCGCCTGTTCGTTCATGCGGCCGGCGACAATCTTCTTCTCGCCGATATGGATCAGCCCGCGCAAGAAAGTGCCGGTCGTCAGCACCACGGCGCCGCAGGCGAGCCTGCTTCCGTCCGCCAGCAGCACCGCCGCGATGTGTCCGATTTCCCCGGCATCGATTTCGAAGTCCAGCACCTCGCCTTCGATGACATCGAGGCCAACCTGCTGGCGGATTGCCGCCTGCATGGCGAGCCGATAGAGCTTTCGGTCGGCCTGCGTTCGAGGGCCGCGCACCGCCGGCCCTTTGCGGCGGTTGAGCAGCCGGAACTGGATGCCCGCCGCATCGGCAATGCGCCCCATCAGCCCGTCCATGGCATCGATCTCACGAACGAGATGGCCCTTGCCGAGGCCGCCGATCGCCGGATTGCAGGACATCACGCCGATCGTGTCGAAGCGCAGCGTCACCAGCGCCGTCCTGGCGCCAGCCCGCGCAGCGGCACTGGCTGCCTCGCACCCAGCATGACCGCCGCCCACCACAACCACATCATAGTGATTGGTCATTTCAGAATCCCGAATTCAAGTGGACCGACACATGTCCCCGGAGGCACGCGCTGTCAAGGACAGAGGGCGCTGTCTTCTCCTTCTCCCCTTGTGGGAGAAGGGGAGACGCACGAGCGGGATCGTTTCACGTGAAACAGTACCCGCCCCTACTCCTGCGCCGTGTTTCACGTGAATCACCGCCGGTGTGCTGCTTCCCAAATGTTTCACGTGAGTCATTTCCCAATACAGAACTGCGAAAAAATCACATCGAGCATATCCTCGACATCGACCGCCCCGACGATTCGTCCGAGCCGATCCGCCGCCAGGCGCAGTTCCTCGGCCCGCAGCTCCTGCCCGCGATCGCCCCCGGTGACAGCCGCAACCAGGAAGCGTTTCGTCTCGTTGAGCAGCTCGACGTGCCGCAGCCGCGACGGCAGGATATCGCCGGCCTTGCCGATCTGCGCTGCGGCACGACGTCCGATCTCGTCCAGTAATTCGGCCAGACCGGTGCCGTCCAGCGTCGAGATAGCGAAATCATAGTGCGCGGCGGGCGAGGGTGACTTGCCCCCCAACAGGTCAATTTTTGTTCCGACCCTCAGCGCCGGCATGTCGCCCGGCAGCACACCGATCGCGATTGGCTCCGCCAGATCCTCCAGCAGCAACAGCAAATCAGCGCTGTGCGCCTTGGTCCTGGCCTTCTCGATGCCGATCGCCTCGATCTTGCCGGGCGCCTCGCGCAGGCCGGCGGTGTCGGTTACCCTGACCCGCACCCCTTCCAGGTCCAGGACCACTTCGAGCAGGTCGCGGGTCGTGCCGGGCTCGTCGGTCACGATGGCGGCTTCGCGCCGCGCCAAGGCGTTGAACAGGCTGGATTTGCCGGCATTAGGGGCGCCGAGGATCACGACTTCGAACCCGTCGCGAATGATTTCGGCAGCGCGGAAGCCGGCGACATGGCGCTCTATTTCCTCGATCATGGCCCGGACATCCGACCAGACCGTATCGGCGACCGAGCCCGGCACGTCATCCTCGTCGGCAAAGTCGATCTCGGCCTCGATCATCGCGCGGGCGTGGATCAGCCGTCGGCGCCAGCCCAGATAGAGTTCGCTCTGCACGCCTTCGGCGTTGTGCACGGCAAAGCGCCGCTGCGCCTCGGTCTCGGCGTTGATGAGATCGGCCAGCGCCTCGGTCTCGACCAGGTCGAGCTTGCCGTTGAGAAAGGCGCGGCGGGTGAATTCGCCAGGCTCCGCATGCCTGACGCCGTCGAAGGTGGCGATGGTTTCCAGCATCTTCGCCACGACGGCGCGCCCGCCATGCACATGGAACTCTGCAACGTCCTCGCCGGTAAAACTGTCGGGACCGGCAAAGAAAACAACCAGGCCGCTGTCCAGCACCGATCCGTCAGGCGCCCGGAGCTTGCGATAGGTGGCAACGCGGTTCGACACCGTCGATCCGGCAATCGTTTCGATGGCGAATCGACTCTGCGGTCCTGAAATCCGGATCACTGCAATGCCGGCCGGCAGGCGCCCGCTCGACAGAGCCACGATGGAGTCTTTTGAAATCATTTGCCCGCTCTGCCGAAGCGCCCTAGCTATGCCTGTTCAATCCGCCATCGAGTAGCGCCGTGACATTGCCTGTACAAAACCTGCTTGCCGAGGAGGCCAGCCCCTATCTGCAGCAGCACAGCGGCAATCCGGTGCACTGGCGGCCATGGTCGCCCGCCGCTCTGGCCGAAGCAAAGGCGCTGCAGCGTCCGATCCTGCTCTCTGTCGGCTACGCCGCGTGCCATTGGTGCCACGTCATGGCGCATGAGAGCTTCGAGAACGACGACGTCGCCGCCGTCATGAACCGTCTCTTCGTCAATATCAAGGTCGACCGCGAGGAGCGCCCCGACATCGACCAGATCTACATGGCGGCGCTATCCTCGATGGGCGAGCAGGGCGGCTGGCCGTTGACCATGTTCCTGACGCCGGACGGCAAGCCGTTCTGGGGCGGCACTTACTTTCCGCGCGAGGCCCGCTACGGCCGGCCGGGCTTCGTCCAGGTGCTGGAGGCGGTTGACAAGGCTTGGCGGGAGAAGAAAGAAAGCGTTAACCAAAGTGCCGACGGTTTGACTACCCATGTCGAGACGCGGCTGGCGGGCAGCCATGGCAAGGCCGTGCTCGACCGCGGCATGCTGGCGAACCTCGCCAACGGCATTGACGGCATGATCGACCGCGATTTGGGCGGCCTGCGCGGTGCGCCGAAATTCCCCAACGCGCCGTTCATGCAGAGCCTCTGGCTGTCCTGGCTGCACGACGGCGCCGCTTCCCACCGCGACGCCGTTCTCCTCAGCCTCGAAAAGATGCTGGCCGGCGGCATCTACGACCATATTGGCGGCGGCCTCAGCCGCTACTCGACCGACGCCGAATGGCTGGTCCCGCATTTCGAAAAAATGCTCTACGACAATGCCCAGCTCATCCGCTTGTGCAACTGGGCATATGCGTCAACCGGCAAGGAATTGTTCCGGCTGCGAATCGAAGAGACGATTGCCTGGCTGTTGCGCGAAATGCGGGTGGAGGGCGATGCCTTTGCCGCCAGCCTCGATGCCGATAGCGAGGGCGAGGAGGGATTGTTCTACACTTGGAGCAGGGATGAAATCGAAGCAGCCCTCGGCGACGATTCAGCCTTGTTTTTCAAATACTTCACGCTTGCCGGCCCGCATGGCTGGGAAGGCAAGCCGATCATTTGCCAGACTGATGCTCAACAGGCGCAGAGCGTCGTCGATCGTGACCTTCTGGTTCCGCTCAAGCAAAGGCTGCTGGCAGCGAGGGAACAGCGCGTTCGGCCCGGGCGTGACGGCAAGGCCCTGACCGACTGGAATGGTTTGATGATCGCAGCGCTTGCCGAGGCCGGGCGGTCGCTTGGCCGATCCGACTGGATCGAAGCGGCGGCAGCGGCCTTTGCCGCCATTGCGGGCGCCGGACGTGACGGCCGCCTGCCGCATTCGATGCTCGGCGCAAAGAAGCTGTTTCCGGCTCTGTCGAGCGACTATGCCGCCATCGCCAATGCCGCCATCTCGCTGTTCGAGGCGACCGGCAGTCCGGATTACATCGCCCATGCCAGGACATTCATCGAACAGCTCGACCTCTGGCATCAGGACAGCGACAAAACCGGTTACTATCTGACCGCATCCGACAGCACCGACGTGCCGGTCCGCATCCGCGGCGATGTCGACGAAGCCATTTCTTCCGCTACCGGCCAGATCATCGAAGCCTTGGTCCGATTGTCGTCGCTTTCCGGCGATCTCGATCTTTGGGAAAAAGCCTGGACAGTCGCAGAGCACGCGGGCGGGCGGGCGGAGCACCAGGGCTACGGCCAGGCGGGAATAGTCAATGCCTGTGCCCTGGCGCTGGAGCCGCTGAAACTGGTGATCGTGGATAGACCGGAGAATCCAAGGCTTGTTCCGGTTGCGAATCGAAATCCAGACCCTCGTCGGGTGGACATCGTCGTGCCTGTTGGCGCGGCGACAAATCTGCCGGCCTTGCCAGGTGGCGTCCTGCCGCCAACGGCCGAGCCCGGCGCCTGGCTGTGCACCGGGCAGGTCTGCCTGCCGGTGGTGACGGAAGCTGAAGAGCTGGAAGGGTTATTGCGGCGGTGATGGACCTGGCGCTCCTTCCCTTCTCCCCATGGGAGAAGGTGGATTGGCGCGCAGCGCCGAGACGGATGAGGGGTGTTGGACGGAGTGGCGTCGTTACCAAGCTGGAGCACCCCTCATCCGACCGAGCTTCGCTCGGCCACCTTCTCCCACAGGGGGAAGGGAAGGCTCGCAACCCTACGTATTCATCGAATCGAAGAAATCCGCGTTGGTCTTGGTCTGCTTGAGCTTGTCGATGAGGAACTCGATGGCGTCGGTCGTTCCCATCGGCGCCAGGATGCGGCGCAGCACGAAGATCTTCTGCAGATCCTGGCGCGGAACCAGCAGGTCCTCCTTGCGGGTGCCGGATTTGAGGATGTCCATGGCCGGGTAGATGCGCTTGTCCGCCACCTTGCGGTCGAGCACGATTTCCGAATTGCCGGTGCCCTTGAACTCTTCGAAGATGACCTCGTCCATGCGGCTGCCCGTGTCGATCAGCGCTGTGGCGATGATGGTCAGCGAACCACCTTCCTCGATGTTGCGGGCAGCACCGAAGAAGCGCTTCGGCCGCTGCAGCGCGTTGGCGTCGACACCACCGGTCAGCACCTTGCCGGACGACGGCACGACGGTGTTGTAGGCGCGGCCGAGGCGGGTGATCGAATCCAGCAGGATGACGACGTCGCGGCCGTGCTCGACCAGGCGCTTGGCCTTCTCGATGACCATTTCGGCAACCTGGACGTGGCGCACCGCCGGCTCGTCGAAGGTCGAGGAGACGACCTCGCCCTTCACCGAGCGCTGCATGTCGGTGACTTCCTCCGGCCGCTCGTCGATGAGAAGCACGATCAGGTAGCATTCCGGATGGTTGGTGGTGATCGAATGGGCGATGTTCTGCAGCAGCACCGTCTTGCCGGTGCGCGGCTGCGCCACGATCAGTGCGCGCTGGCCCTTGCCGAGCGGCGCCACCAGGTCGATGACGCGTGCCGAAATATCCTTGGAGGTCGGAACCTCCATTTCCATCTTCAGCCGCGACGTCGGATAAAGCGGCGTCAGATTGTCGAAATGGATCTTGTGGCGGATTTTTTCCGGGTCGTCGAAATTGATCGTGTTGACCTTGAGCAGCGCGAAATAGCGCTCGCCCTCTTTCGGGCTGCGGATCGGCCCTTCGACCGTATCGCCGGTCTTCAGCGAGAACCGCCGGATCTGCGACGGTGAAATATAGATGTCGTCGGGACCTGGCAAATAGTTGGCATTGGCGGAGCGCAGAAAGCCAAAACCGTCCTGCAGCACTTCGACGACGCCGTCGCCGATGATCTCGATATCCTGGGTCGCCAGCCTCTTCAGGATCGCGAACATCAGCTCCTGCTTGCGCATGACGCTGGCGTTCTCGACCTCTAGCGATTCCGCATAAGCGATCAGCTCTGGTGGTTTCTTGTTCTTGAACTCTGTGAGCTTCATTTCTTGCATCATTAGACGGACTCTGAGTAAGCTTTGGGAAAAAATATCGGCGGGATGCGACAAATGCCGGGCGCGGCCGAAGCGATAAATGGGCGGCGCATGACGGGAAGGAAGACCCGTCTTTTATCGTCGGTCGGTTGAAAGAGCAAGCCGCCTTTTGCGGGCAACCGAAGACGTCAGAACGGTTTCACGATAACCAGGACGACGATGACGATCATCAGCAATGTAGGGATCTCATTGACGATCCGCCAGTGCCTTGCCGGTTTTTCATTGCGGTCTTCGGCAAATTTCCGAACGGCGCCGGCGAGATAGCCATGCACGGCCGACAGACCAACCACCGCGGCGATCTTGGCATGCAGCCAGCCGCCTTGAAAACCAAAGCCTTTCCAGGCAAGCCACAGGCCGAATGCCCAGGTGATCACCATTGCCGGATTGATGATGCCGCGCAGCAGGCGGCGCTCCATCACCTTGAAAGTCTCCGACTGAACGGAGCCTTTTTCGGCATCGGCATGATAGACCAGCAAGCGCGGCAGGTAGAGCATGCCCGCCATCCAGGAGATGACGGCAATCACATGGATCGCCTTCGCCCAGGGATAGAAATCATCGGGACCGAAGAAAAACAGCAGCCCGGCCAGCACCAGGAAGATGGCGATCGCAATTGCCGCGCGGCGCATCGCCCCTCGACCGCTGTTGGTGCTGTTCGCATTATCTGCGCCCATCATCGTCACGATGCGCTCCGCACCAGTTTCACCATCTGCTCGACATGCTCCAGCGGCGTCTCCGGCGTGATGCCGTGACCAAGGTTGAAGATCAGCGGCCCGTCGCCCAGCGCCTCCAGGATCGCCGCTACGCCGTCGGCCAGCGCCTTGCCGCCGGCTACAAGCCTCAGCGGATCGAGATTGCCCTGCACGGCGCCGTCACGCTGCAGTTTCTTCGCCGCCGACAAGGGCACGGTCCAGTCGAGGCCCAGCCCCGTCACGCCGGTCTTCTGGCGATAGCTTCGATAGTGATCTCCCGCGCCCTTGGGAAAGCCGATGATCGGAACATTGGGATGGGCAGCCTTCACTTGCCGGACGATCTCGGCCACCGGCTCGACGCAGAACAATTCGAAAGACGCTTCGTCGAGCACGCCTGACCACGAATCGAAGATCTGGACCACGTCGGCGCCGGCTTCGATCTGCCGGATCAGATAGGCAGCCGAATGATCGGCGAGCACCTTCAGCAGCCGAAGAAAGGCCGCCGGCTCGCGATAGGCGAACAGCCTGGCCGGTGACTGGTCGGGCGTACCGTGGCCGGCGATCATATAGGTCGCCACCGTCCAGGGCGCACCGCAGAAGCCGATCAGCGTCGTTTCATCAGGCAGTCTGGTGCGCAACCGCCGCACCGTCTCGTAGACCGGCTCGAGATTCACGTGAAACGTTTCGCCGTCGAGAGCCGCGATCTCCACAGCCGTGATCGGCGTCAGCAGCGGGCCGCGTCCTTCCGCAAAGCGCACGTCGCGGCCGAGCGCATGCGGCACGACAAGGATGTCGGAAAACAGGATCGATGCATCGAAGCCGAAGCGTTCGATCGGCTGCAGCGTCACTTCGACGGCGAGATCCGGGTCGTAGCAAAGATCGAGGAAGGATCCGGCCCGTCTCCTTGTCTCCCGGTATTCCGGCAGATAGCGGCCGGCCTGGCGCATCATCCAGACCGGTGGCGGAAACGCCGCCTTGCCTCTCAACACGTCCAGCACGATCCGGTCTTGAGGCATTGAGCGCTCGCCTTTCCAGGCTTCCCTATAATTAAATATTCTATTTTTAGGAATCTTATGATTCTAAGAGTCTGTTGGTTGTGGTGGTTGTCTCCTGTCCCGCTTTGCCTTGGAAAAGACCAGCCAGCATATTGTCGCGCGCTTCTTCAACGGGATTGCAGGACTTTGTGGAAAACCGCGAATTTGCGACTGGAGTCAATGCGTTGCCGCCAGGCCAGGGAAATTGCCCCTGTGGATGAAGCGAAGGCAAAAAGCTCCGTCCCCGGACTTGTCCCCAACCGCCCGGAGAAGCCGACAGCACATCGAATTGTGGACAAACCGCCATCTGATACAGTCGCTTTGCGGTGGCCGAGTTTTCCGCCCGGCTTATCCACATCGGCCCACAGCCTGGAATGTATCCTGTGAACAAACCGCAGAGCTTCTTTCACCTTCACCTGATTTCCGACGCCACCGGCGAAACGCTGCTGGCCGCCGGCCGCGCGGCTTCCGCGCAATACAAGGATGCGCGCGCCATCGAACATATCTATCCGCTCATCCGCACCGAAAAGCAGGTGACGAAGGTGTTCGAGGACATCGAGGAGGAGCCGGGCATCATCCTCTACACGGTGGTCGACCAGAAGCTTGCCCGTGGCATCGACGAACGCTGCGCGGCGATGGGCCTGCCTTGCGTCTCGGTGCTGGAGCCGGTGCTGACAGTGTTCCAGTCCTATCTCGGCACGCCGGCCGGGCGCCGCGTCGGCGCCCAGCATGTGCTGGACGCTGAATATTTTCGCCGTATCGACGCGCTCAATTTCACGATGGAGCATGATGACGGCCAGCTGCCGGCCAATATGGACGATGCCGATATCGTGCTTGTCGGCATCTCCCGCACCTCGAAGACGCCGACCAGCATCTATCTCGCCAATCGCGGCATCAAGACCGCCAACATTCCGATCGTGCTCGGCGTGCCGGTGCCCGAAAGCCTGGTCAATGCCAGGAGGCCGCTGATCGTCGGCCTGGTCGCCACCGCCGAACGCATCTCGCAAGTCCGGCAGAACCGCATTCTCGGCACCAGCGCCTATGAACCAACCGATTATGTCGACCGCGCCGCGATCGCCGAAGAGCTCACCTATGCCCGCCAGATATGCACACGGCATGGCTGGCCGATGATCGACGTCAGCCGCCGTTCGATCGAGGAGACGGCGGCGGCGATCGTTGCCCTGCGCGGCAAGACGCGCTAGGGCGTGTGATATTCAGGTGATGCCGGCCTGCAAACGGCGGCTTCCTGCGCTTCCGGTGCTCACGTACGAAAAGTACGCTCCGCTCCGGTTCTCGGAAGCCACCATTTTCGGCTCGGCCTGACCTGAATCTCGACACACCCTAGTGAGCGCTAGGAAACGGGCGAAAAGAATGGCCGAAAAAATCATCCTTGCCTCGGGCAGTCCGTTCCGCAAGGCGCTGCTCGTCAATGCCGGCGTCAGTGTCGAAGCGGTTCCGGCTTCTGTCGATGAGCGCGCGCTTGAGGCGCCGCTGCAGAATAGTGGCGTGTCGCCGGAGGATGTCGCCCTCGTGCTCGCCGAAGCCAAGGCCACCGACGTCAGCGAGCGCAAGCCCGGCGCCCTGGTGCTCGGCTGCGACCAGACGCTGTCGCTCGGCGACGAGCTGTTCCACAAGCCAGCCGACATGGAAGGGGCGCGCCGTCATCTGCTGGCGCTGTCGGGCAAGACGCATTATCTCAACAGCGCCGTGGTGCTGGCCCGTAACGACCAGGTTCTGTGGCGGCATGTCGGCATCGCCAGCCTGACCATGCGCAAGCTCGATCCGGCCTTCATCGGCCGCCATCTGGCGCGCGTCGGCGCCAAGGCGTTGTCCAGCGTCGGCGCCTACCAGATCGAAGGCGAGGGCATCCAGCTGTTCGAAAAAATCGAAGGCAACTATTTTACCATTGTCGGCCTGCCGCTTTTGCCGGTGCTGGCCAAGCTGCGCGAGCTTGGGGCGATCGATGGCTGAGGCCCCGAAAAAGGCGTTTGTCACCGGCCACCCGATCGCGCATTCCAGATCCCCGAAGATCCACGGCTACTGGCTGGCGAAATACGGCATCGACGGCGTCTACGAGGCCATCGACGTTGCACCGGAAGCGTTTGCCGAATTCCTGCAGACGCTGCAGGCACAAGGCTATCGCGGCGGCAATGTCACCATCCCGCACAAGGAAGCCGCTTTCGCTTTGGCCAAGCGGCGCGACGCCGACGCCGAACAGATCGGTGCGGTCAACACACTGTGGTTCGAGGATGGCGAATTGTGCGGCGGCAATACCGATGCGCATGGCTTTGCCGCCAATCTGGACGAGTATGCACCGGGCTGGGCGGCCAACGGCCCCGCCGTGGTGCTCGGCGCCGGTGGCGCCGCTCGCGCGGTTATCCATGCGCTGAAGCAGCGTGGCGTCAGCGATATCCGCATCGTCAATCGAACGCTTACGAGGGCGCAGGAGCTGCGCGACCGCTTCGGCGCAGGCGTCTCCGCCCACAACATCGCGGCGACCGGCGAATTGCTCGAGGATGCCGGCCTGCTGGTCAACACGACAGCCCTCGGCATGCATGGCAATGAAGGCCTGTCCGCCGATCCGGACAGACTGCCGGACCGCGCCATCGTCACCGACATCGTCTACGTGCCGCTGGAGACGCCGCTGCTTGCTGCGGCCAAGGCGCGCGGCCTGAGAACCGTCGACGGGCTCGGTATGCTGCTGCATCAGGCGGTGCCCGGCTTCGAACGCTGGTTCGGCATCAGGCCGCAGGTCTCCGCCGAACTGCGCCAGCTGATTATTGCCGATATCGGCGCGATAAAATGATCGTGCTCGGCCTCACCGGATCGATCGGCATGGGCAAGTCGACCACGGCCAAGATGTTTGCCGAAGCCGGCGTGCCGGTCCATGATTCCGACGAGGCGGTGCATCGGCTTTATGCCGGCAAGGCCGCGCCCTTGGTCGAGGCGGCCTTTCCCGGAACCACCAGATCCGGTGCGGTCGACCGCACAAAGCTGGCGGAGCGGGTGCTCGGCCGCGGCGCCGCCCTGAAACGGCTGGAAGCTATCATCCATCCGCTGGTCCGTGCCGATGCCGATGCGTTCCTGGCTGAAAATCGTGCCGCCGGCGCGCCGCTTGCCGTGCTCGATATACCGCTGCTGTTCGAGACCGGCGGCCGTAACCGCGTCGACAAGGTCGTGGTCGTCACCGCGCCGCCCGAGATCCAGCAGGCCCGCGTGCTGGCGCGGCCGGGCATGAACGAGGAGAAACTGGCGTCGATCCTGGCCAGGCAGGTTCCTGACGCCGAAAAGCGCCGTCGCGCCGACTTCGTCATCGACACCGGTCAAGGCTTTGACGCTGCTCGCGCGGCCGTCAAGGCCATCATCGCCGAACTAGTCGTGGATAAGGCAGCCAGGCCTGGTTAAGAGGCTTGCAGCTCGCAATTACTTGTTGCCATTTTGTTCCGGGTGTGATTCGGCTAGAATGATGTCGGAACCAGTGGACTGATTCGATGCGTGAGATCATCTTCGATACGGAAACCACCGGCCTCGACACGCGCGAGGACCGCGTCATCGAGCTTGGCGGCGTCGAGTTGGTCAACCGCTTCCCGACCGGCCGAACCTTCCACAAATATATCAACCCGCAAGGCCGCCAGATCCATCACGAGGCGCAGGCTGTGCACGGCATCAGCGCCGCCGATCTTCAGGGCAAGCCGACTTTCATGGAGATCGCCGAGGAGTTCCTCGCCTTCATCGACGGCGCCAAGCTTGTCGCGCACAATGCCGGCTTCGACATCGGCTTCCTCAATCTCGAATTCGGCCGGCTTGGCCATCCGGCCATCGATCCGGGACGGATCGTCGACACGCTGGCGCTGGCGCGCCGCAAGCATCCGATGGGCCCCAATTCGCTCGACGCGCTCTGCCGCCGCTACGGCATCGACAATGGCCGCCGCACCAAGCACGGCGCGCTGCTCGATTCGGAATTGCTGGCCGAGGTCTATATCGAGCTTATCGGCGGCAAGCAGGCAAGCCTCATCCTCGACAGCATCATGGCGCCGGCGGGCGGCAGGCAGAATGTCGACGACATCGATATTTCGATCGGTGTGCGGCCGATCGCCTTGCCGTCGCGCCTGACCGACGCCGAGCGCGCAGCACACGCAGGCATGGTTGGCACATTGGGCGAAAAGGCGCTCTGGCTGCGGGTCGCCCCGGAAGCGAGTTCCGCCGCATAGTTAGGGCCGATCGGCAGCTAACGTCGATAGTCCCGTTCGGTGGAAAGTCGCCAAGCTTCGAGATTTGCCGAAACATCCCTCCACTTCGTCATCCCAGGGTCTGCGCCGCGTCGCTCCGCTCCTTGCTCCGCCCTGGGATGACGAAGGAATAGGTGTTTCGGCTAATCGCGAAGGTCTACGACGGGTCACCAAACGCAGGTGCGGGCTCGCTTCTGATGCATCGCCCCAACAAAAACCCGGCGCGAGGCCGGGCTTTTCAACGACGGAGTGACGCCAGCTTCAGCTCACCTTGACCTTGGCGGCGGCAGCCTGGTCCTCGGCCAGCTTCTGCTGGAACATCTGCGCGAAATCGATCGGGTCGAGCATCAGCGGCGGGAAGCCGCCATTGCGTGTTGCCTCGGCGATGATTTGCCGGGCGAACGGGAACAGCAGCCGCGGGCATTCGATGAACAGGATCGGCAGCATGTGCTCCTGCGGGAAGCCGCTGATGGAGAAGACGCCGCCATAGACCAGCTCGACGTTGAACAACACTTCCTGGTCGAACGACGCTTTTGCGTTCAGCGTCAAATTGACGTCGAACTGCTTGTCCGAAAGCGGGTTGGCATTGACGTTGACATTGATGGCGATGCCCGGAGCCTTGTCGCGGCCGCGCAACGAGTTCGGTGCGCCGGGGCTTTCAAAGGACAGGTCCTTCACATATTGCGCGAGCACGTTGAGCGAAGGCTGCGCCGCATTTCCATTACCGTTGGCTGCGCCGGTCGGCGCGTCGTCGTTGCTGGCCATAAGCTGTGGTCCTTTTGCCTGGGCAGCGTTGCTGACCGGATTGAAATTCGGGCGTTCGCTATCATGGCCGGCACGACAAGACAAGTTTGCAAAAGACGCCGGTTGCCTCGCGGCTACTCGTCCTTGAGGCGGCGCCAGGGAGAATCCGGTCCGCGCGTATGGTCGTCAGCGCGCGAATAGTCGCCGTCGTCGAGATCGATGGTCTTGCCGCGTTGCCTTGCCCGCAAACCACTGCTGAAATCGGTTGCCAGCACGATGCGGCCTTTCAGCATCCGCCAGGCAAGATCGCGCACCGGCGGCAGGAACAGCAGAAGGCCGAAAATATCCGAGATGAAGCCGGGGATGATCAAAAGGATCGCTGCCAGCACGATCATGGCGCCATGCGCAAGCTGGCCGCTCGGATCACGCCCGGCATCCATTTCGGCACGGACCCTGGCCATCACGCCAAAACCCTGGTGCCGCAGCAGCAGGGCGCCGGCGACACTCGAGGCCAGCACCAAGCCGACTGTCGCCAGCGCGCCGACCTGGCGGCCGACAATGACGAAACCGGCTATCTCCAGCAGCGGAAGCGCGAGAATGAACAGGGGAAGCAGCGGGATACGCAAATCTTGACCGATCGTTTTCGATGTTTTGCCGGCCGGCGAGCAATCGCCGCTGGCACCAGAGCTGTTAGATAGGTATGGCTGCCTTTGATTTGAATGATTGCGCCATGCGTTCTATATGCTTTGGATACTGAACGCTATGTGATCGCGGCCCTTGCTTGGCCGCTGGTCCGGCCAAAGCAGGGATTGATTGGCGCAAGATATGGGCTTCTTCGACTTCGGCACGATTTTCTTTCTGATTGCGGCGGTGGTGATCTTTTTCCAGCTGCGCAACGTGCTTGGCCGACGCACGGGCAATGAGCGCCCGCCCTTCGATCCATATACGGCAGCGCGCAAAAACGACAAGGATGCCGCCCAGAAACCCGAGAACGTGGTTTCGCTGCCGCGCAAGCGGCTGGCGGGAGAGCCGGCGGCCGACACCTATGTGGCGATCGATGCCTTTGCCAAGCCCGACACCGATCTCAACCGGGGCCTGCGGGCGATCAAGGACAATGATCCGACCTTCGACCCGAAGACCTTCGTCGACGGCGCCAAGATGGCTTATGAGATGATCGTCATGGCCTACGCCGATGGCGACCGCAAAACCTTGAAGAACCTTTTGTCGCGCGAGGTCTATGACGGCTTCGTCGCGGCCATCGGCGACCGCGAGGCGAAAGCCGAAAAGATCCAGTCCTCCTTCGTCGGCATCGACAAGGCCGACATCGTTTCGGCCGAAATGAAGGGCAGCGAGGCGCACATCACGCTGCGCATCGTCAGCGAACTGATTTCAGCGACCCGCGACAAGGCCGGCGCCGTCATCGACGGCGATCCCGAGACTGTCGCCGAGGTCAAGGACGTCTGGACCTTCGCCCGCGACGCGCGCTCGCGCGATCCGAACTGGAAGCTCGTCGCCACCGAAGAAGAAGACTGAACTGGACGGCGGCGGGGGCTGTCGTGTCGCTTTCTGGAGCTTTCAGCGAAAAATCCTTTGGCGAATTGCCGGGCTGGGGCGAGGACGACCATCTCCCTGCCTTTGACGCCTTTCGCCGCTCGGCCTTTCATATCCTGACCAAACCCTACCGCTCCGGCGCGCTCGGCGTCGACTACAATGGCTTTGCCGACGCCTATGCCGAAGCGCGTACCGTTTCGCCGGCGAATCGGTTGCAGGCCCGAAGCTTTTTCGAGCGCCATTTCGTTCCGGCCCGTATCGATGCCGAAGATGGTGGTCCCGGCCTGGTAACCGGCTTTTATGAACCGGAGGTCGAAGCCTCGCCGGTGCGCACGCAACGGTTTTCGGTGCCGTTGCTGTCGCGCCCGGCCGACCTTGTCGACATCGATGACGGCAACCGTCCTTCCGGCTTGGATCCCTATCTCGCCTTCGCTCGTGCGGCGCCGAACGGCCCGGTCGAATATTTCGACCGCGGCGAGATCGAACGCGGCGCGCTTGCCGGAAAAGGGCTGGAAATCGCCTGGCTCGCCGACAAGGTCGACGCCTTCTTCATTCACGTGCAGGGCGCGGCGCGGCTCAACATGACCGACGGCAGGCTTCGCCGCATCACCTATGCCGCCAAATCCGGCCAGCGCTTTACCGGGCCGGGCAAGATCCTGAGCGAGGAAGGCGAGATCCCGCTGGAGAAGGTGACGATGCAGTCGATCCGTGCCTGGTTCAAGGCGCATCCGGAGCGCGTCGACGAGATCCTTTGGCGCAACCGCTCCTACATCTTCTTCCGCGAGATGGGCGTCGACGGCCCAGAGCTCGGCCCGATCGCTGCCGCCAAGGTGCCGCTGACACCCGGCCGCTCGATCGCCGTCGACCGGCTGCTGCACACCTTCGGCACGCCTTTCCATATCGATGCGCCGTCGGTGACCGCCTTCGACGGAAAACCGTTCCGGCGGCTGATGATCGCGCAGGACACCGGCTCGGCGATCACCGGGCCGGCCCGCGGCGATCTGTTTGCCGGGTCGGGCGATGCGGCCGGCGAGATCGCCGGCGTTATCCGCAACGCCGCAGATTTTTATGCACTGATCCCCCGGTCGCTGGTTGCAGGAGCAGGCCGATGACCCGGCGCATCGACAGGCTGAGCGAGGACGACCGGGTGCTGTGGAACCTGGTGGCGCGCACGGCAAAGCCGCTGAAGGGCAAAATCGCCGTCGAAATTCCAGACGTCGGGCTGGAGATCGACGAGACCAGGCAGGCGCCGCCGCCGGCACAGGTCGCGGGCAATGCTGCCACGGCGGCAAAGCCGAAGGCGCAGCATGTCTCCCACGCACTCGATGAACCGACGCTGGACAAGCTGTCGAAGGGCCGGCTGCCGATCGAGGGCCGCGTCGACCTGCATGGCCTGACCCAGGATGAAGCCTATTCGCTGCTGTTTTCCTTTCTGCGCCGGGCGCACGCCGGCGGCATCCGCTACGTCCTGGTGATCACCGGCAAGGGCTCTTCGTCGGGCGGCGATGGCGTCTTGCGGCGCGCCGTGCCGTCATGGCTGTCGACATCCGCCTTCCGGCCCCTCGTCTCCAGCCACGACCATGCCGCCCGCAAACATGGCGGCTTGGGCGCGCTCTATGTCCGCTTGCGGCGGGCGCGCCCATGAGGGACGCACCTATGAGGATGCACCCATGAAGGTGGGCTTGTGACCCCGTTCGGCGAAAAGCTTCGCGTGCTGCGAAACGAGCGCGGCGTCAGCCAGAAGGACATGGCCAAGGCGATCGGCGTCAGCGCAGCCTATCTCTCGGCGCTGGAACACGGCCGCCGCGGTGCGCCGAGCTGGACGCTGATCCAGAAGATCATCGGCTATTTCAACATCATTTGGGACGACGCCGAGGAACTGGCGCGATTGGCCGAAACCTCACATCCGCGTGTCAAGCTCGACACGTCGGGCCTTAGCCCGGCGGCGACCGAGCTTGCCAATCTCCTGGCCGACAACATCGAAAAGCTCGACGAAGCCGAGCTTCGCCGCATCATTGCGTCGCTCCGCGCCGCACTGGCACGGCCGAAATGAGCTGCTTTGTTACTGGACCGAGCCGACCAGCACCTGCTGGCCGCCGCGGATGGAGACCCAGCGGCCGGTATTGTCGATCGCCTGCCGCTTGAGGAAACGATAGCCGGTCTGGTCCCAGGAACGAACCTGGTCGGTCAGATTGTCGAGGATGTAGTCGCCCTTGTCGGTACGCACCGTCAGCACGGCGTGGCCTTCGCCATCCGGCTTGCGCACGACGGTCATCAGCAGATCGGCAAACGAGACGCCCAGCCGGTTCAGTTCACGGCGCTTTTCCAGGACATAGTCCTCGCAATCGCCAACCCCCTTGTCGGGATAGGCCCAGACCTCATCCTTGCCGTAGATGTCGAAATCGCTCTCCGGCTTGACGGCGGCGTTGACCTTTGCCGTGACGCTGAGCAGCTTGCGCCACAGCGAGCCGGTCAGGCTGGCGGGCGACAGATCCTTCGGGCGGATCGAGCATTCGGACGCGTAGCTCTTGCAGAAATCATAATGGCCGATCGGCTGCGAGGTCGGGCCGCCTGTTATCATCGGGCTGGCTGCCGAGGCCGAACCGGCCCAACCTGCCGCCACAGTAAGTCCAGCCAGCGCGCACAGGCGCAGCGTTCTCGCCATTGGTGAGGAAGTCATTGTCCCCGCTTGTCCCTTGTTGTTAACGAAACGTTAAGGGGTATTTACAGTCCGTGTCAATTATGAGGATGGATTGATTTTTGCGGCATGGTTACCCGCGTGGCGCCAACGCGACTATTGTGCAACAGGTCGACCGGCCGCACGGCCCCGCCAACCGATGATTTTGGCATTGACCGACCTTGATGCGGATTGACGGGCATCATCACTGGTCGCCTATTTCTTGCCGGTCCTGACCAGCTTGGGTTTCACCGCAACACGGTTCTGACGGCCGTAGCTGGTAATGAAATCGACGATGCGCGGCACGATTTCGGAGCGGAAGCGCGAGCCGTTGAACACACCATAATGGCCGACCGCCGGCTGCATGTAGTGGGCGTGCCTGTCGGCCGGGATGTTGATGCAAAGGTCGTGCGCGGCCTTGGTCTGGCCGAGGCCGGAGATGTCGTCGTTCTCGCCCTCGACCGTGAACAGGGCGACATTGCGGATCGCCGAAGGGTCGACCGCCACGCCGCGATGCGTCATCGTGCCCTTGGGCAAGGCCTGGCGGACAAACACGGTGTCGACGGTCTGCAGGTAGAATTCCGCCGTCAGATCCATCACCGCCAGATATTCGTCGTAGAACTCGCGGTGCTTCTCGGCATTGTCGCCGTCATGCTTCACCAGGTGCATGAAGAAGTCCTTGTGGGCGATGATGTGGCGGTCGAGGTTCATGCTCATGAACCCCGAAAGCTGCAGGAAGCCGGGATAGACCTCGCGGCCGAAGCCCGGCACCGGCCAGGGCGCGCGCATGATGACGTTGTCGCGGAACCAGTCGATGCCCTTTTCCTGGGCCAGCAGATTGACCGCCGTCGGGCTGCGGCGGGTGTCGATCGGGCCGCCCATCAGCGTCATCGTCGAGGGCACGAACGGATCACCCTTGGCTTCCATCAATGCCACCGCCGCCAGCACCGGCACCGAAGGCTGGCACACCGCCATCACGTGGGTGTCGGGACCCAGCGCATGCAGCATGTCGACGATGTAGTCGATATAGTCGTCAAGATCGAAGCTGCCGTCGGCCAGCGGCACCATGCGGGCGTCGACCCAGTCGGTGATATGCACGTCGGCATAGGGCAGCATCGCCTCCACCGTGCCGCGCAGCAGCGTCGCGTAGTGGCCCGACATCGGCGCGACGATCAACAGCTTCGGATCCGGCCGGCGCCCGGCCGGAACTGCGCGCTCGAAACGAACCAGGTTGCAGAATGGCCGCGACCAGACGGTGCGTTCGCTGACCTCGACGTTTTTCCAGTCGACGACGGTCTTGGTCAGGCCGAATTGCGGCTTGCCGTAACGGCGCGTCGTGCGCTCGAACAGTTCGGCCGTTGCCGCAACCGAGCGGCCCCAGGAGGTGTGTGAGACCGGATTGAGCGGATTGGAGTAGAACAGGCGCACCGCATCGGCATAGAGGCGCGCCGGCTGCAAGGCGGCGTGGTTCAGTTCGTAGAGCTGGTAGAACATCGAGAACCCCACTGCCGACTGCGATCGAAGGGCCGACGAGCAGCGCCGAGCCTTGAATACCTTGCAGGGAAGTTAGCAACAATCTGCTGCGATGCAATACGTCAACTTGCGTGATTTATGCTCGTTCTTTCGTCCAAGGCGTTGAGAATCCGCCTGGAACGGCAACAGCCGGCTCAGTGTGCACGTGCGAAGGAGTAGCAGGCCACGGTCATCGGTACAACCGTCGGAGGCGCGCCCCGGCCGCGGCGAAGGGCCGAGCAGTTAGACGCGTGCCATGCAGACAGCGGTATGGCCCGAGCTGATGAAGCCGAGCTGGCTGGCGGCGCCCTTCGACAGATCGAGCATCCGGCCCCTGATAAACGGGCCGCGGTCGTTGATGCGCACGACGACGCTGCGGCCATTGTTGCGGTTGGTCACCTTCAGCTTGGTGCCGAACGGCAGGCTGCGATGCGCTGCGGTCAGCGCCGACGGGTTCATGCGTTCGCCGGAAGCGGTTCTGGAATGCAGTGAGTACCAGGAGGCACGGCCGCATTGGGCGGCGGCGCTGGCACTGGATGCGCCGACCATCAGGCCAGCCGCGATCATGGCCGCGACAAGCGCGGTCTGGTTGCTTTTGTTCATGGGTTGGGGACTGCTCCGTTGACAGATCCGCAGCGGTTAGGGACGAATGAGGCAGCAAATGCGGCAATGATCTGTCGGTTCCATGGCAATGTTACACGTTTGGAGTCGGCGCGAAACAATTTGTCAGAGACTTTCCGCAGAGCGGCACAGCTTCCTTGATGATCTTTGCACCGATCTCCGCGTGTCTTGCGCAAGATCGGAGGTTAGCATCTAAGTAGAAGTTGGTGTAATCGAGCGGCTTCTTTTCGCTGTTCCATTCCGGCCGGAGCCGGGCTGATGATCGACTTGGAAAGGAGTTTCAGCAATGAGATTGATCAAAAATCTGCTGGCCTTGATTGTGCTCTCCATCGGCATGCTGTGGACGTTGCAAGGCATCGGCTTCATCCGCGGCAGCTTCATGACCGGCCAGTCGCAATGGCTGTATGCCGGCATCGTGACGGTGCTGGTCGGCTTGGGTGGCCTGGCCTGGGCAAACCGCTCGCGCATTTGAACGGGCGTCCATGCTCAGGCTCCCGCCAGAGCTGCGCACAGCGGACCGTGGCGGTCGGTCACCGCGACCAGTATTGCCAGCCCCAGTAGAAACTTTCGTCGCGCGGCGGCAGGCGGTTGCGCTCCGCGTCCAGCTGCACCGGCGTCGGCGTTTTGCGTTCGCCGTCAGGCGGCTGTTTGTCCCCGGCCTTGATCAGACGGATACATTGGCCGAAATGCGCAAACAATACAGCGATGGAATGGCGCATTGTCGGTCACTCCCGCCCCGCCCAAGGGACGAGCATCCGCTCGATCCTGCGGATGATGAATTCGAGCACGAAGGCAATGGCCGCGATCACCAGTATGCCCATCACCACCACGTCGGTGACGAGGAACTGGGCAGCGGACTGGATCATGAAGCCGAGCCCGCGAGTCGCTGCCACCAGCTCGGCGGCAACCAGCGTCGACCAGCCGGCGCCAAGCGCGATGCGCAGACCGGTCAGGATCGAGGGCAGCGCGCTGGGCAGGATAACGTGCCTGATCACTTGGCGCTGCGTGGCGCCAAGCGAGCGCGCTGCATTGATGCGTTCCTGCGAGACGCCGCGAACACCCGATGCCGTCGACAGCGCAACCGGCGCCAGCATGGCAATGGCAATCACCAGGATCTTGGACGGCTCGCCAATGCCGAACCAGATAATGATCAGCGGCAGATAAGCGAGCGGCGGGATCGGCCGCAGGAATTCGAGCAGCGGATCGAAGATGCCGCGCCCTGTAGTGCTGATGCCGATAGCCAGCCCGATGGGAACGCCGACGAAAACGGCCGCGATCAGCGCTGCAAACACCCGCCACAGGCTGGCGGCGATATGCTGGAGCAGCGTCGCGTCGACAAAGCCGTCACCGGCGACGACGACAAATTTGTTCCAGACTGCCACAGGCGACGGCAGGAAAACCGGCGACACCAATTGCAGGCGGGCCGATGCCGTCCACGCCGCCAGCACGATCAGAATGGTGATCGCGCTGACCACGCGGGCCGAAACGCGGCTGCGTCTCGGTCGCGGCCGCGACCATGGCACCGACAGCGCGTCGGCTCCGTCGTCGACTTTGGAGCGCTGCGGCCGCTCGGTATAAGAGGTAACGGTCATGCTGCCTCCCCTTCGAAGATCGCGTCGGTCAGCTCGCCACGCGCCGCGGCGAAGGCTGGATCGGCCTTGATGCTGCGAATGGCCTCGCCGGCTGCATAGCGCCGGCTGAAGCTGGCCTCGAAACTCCGCACCACCCGGCCAGGGCCGGGAGCGAGCACAATGATACGGGTGGCGAGAACCAGCGCTTCGTCGATGCCGTGCGTGACCATCAGCACGCCGACCTGGCTTGCCGTCCACAGATCGAGCAGCGTTGTCTGCATGCGTTCGCGTGTCAGCGCATCGAGTGCGCCCAGCGGTTCGTCGAGCAGCAGGAATTGCGGCGCGGCTGCCAGCGCCCTGGCCAGGCCGACGCGCTGGCGCATGCCGCCGGAAAGCTCCCATATGCGCTTGTCGCCGGCGCCGTCGAGCTTCACCAGCGCCAGAAGGTCGTCGGCAGTCCGCGCCCGTTCGGCGGCCCCGACACCGCGCAGCCTGAGAGCAAAGGCGACATTTTCCCGCGCGGTCAGCCACGGAAACAATGCGTCGTTCTGGAACACGACGGCGCGGTCCGAGCCTGGCGCCGTGATCGGCCTGCCGCCAATCGTGGCGCGTCCGCGCACAGGCTCGACCAGGCCCGCGGCGACATTGAGCAGCGAGGTCTTGCCGCAGCCTGAGCGGCCGACCAGGACAACGAAGTCATCCTTGGCGATGTCAATCGACACGCGTTCGACGGCCGGCGCCGGCTGGCCGTCATAATGAACCGAGACTTGGTCGAGCACGAGATGCGTCATGTGGGGTCGCCGATATTCTGAAACCTGCTTGCCCCGAAGCCGTTCCTCGTCAGCGGCTCCGGGGCAGGCATCGCGCGCTCAGGGAACGGAGGACGCGCGTATTGAGCCGCCGCTAATTCGAGGCCAGCGCCTCGCCGACATATTTCGACGACACGTATTTCGAATAATCCGGCAACACGGCGTCGATCTTGCCCTGCTCCTCGAGGAAGGCCGATGTCGCCTCGACCGCCTTGACAGTGCCGCCACCGAGGAACTTGTCCGAGGCTTGCTCCTCGAGCGTCGGGAAGACATAGCCCCTCAGCAGTTGCGGCACGTCTTCGAGCTTGGCCCCGGTGATCCTGGCGATCTTGGCCGCTTGCGGCGAGGACACCGACCATTGATCCGGCTTGGCCAGGAAGTCGGCATAGGCAGCGCCCGTTACTTTGACGAAGTCGCGCACCGCTTCCGGGTTCCTTTCGGCGAAGTCGGTGCGCACGATCCAGGCGTCGAAGGTCGGCGCGCCCCAGGCGGCGACCTGCGAGGAATCCAGCACGACCTTGCCCGTCGTCTTGATCTGGCCGAGTGCCGGATCCCAGACATAGGCGGCGTCGATGTCGCGGCGCGCCCATGCCGCCGCGATCTCCGGTGGCCGCAGATTGAGAATGTCGACCGACTTCGGGTCGACACCCTCATGCTTCAGCGCGGCAAGCAGGCTGTAATGCGTCGTCGAAACGAAGGGCACCGCCACCTTCTTGCCGGCAAGGTCGGCAGTTTTCTCGATGCCGGCGCCGTTGCGGGCGACAAGGGCCTCGGATTCGCCGATCAGCCCGACAATGAAGATTGTCTGGATTGGAAGCTCGCGGCTCGCCGCCGCCGCCAGCGGGCTCGAGCCGACATAACCGATGTCGACCGAACCGGAAGCGATGGCGGCGATCACGTCGGCGCCGGAATCGAATTTCCGCCAGTCGATTGCCGCCTTGGTCGCGCTCTCATAGGCGCCGTCGGCCTGCGGCACCTTCGAGGGTTCGACGACCGTCTGGTAGCCGATGGTTATCTTGAGGTCCTGAGCATCGGCTGGGCCGAGAAAGGCGGCACCAGCCAAGGCCGCCGAGGACAACAGAACGATACGTCGCGAAATGATGGACATGAAAGGCTCCTTGGAAAAGAGAAAAACCCGGATTGCGTTTCATAGTCACCTAACTCTATCGTTCTTGTAGAGTTAAATCCTTCCAATCGGTTCGGTCTTGTTAGAAAAAGTCATCTGGCTATCGCAGCTGCCCATTCGCACGCTTCTGGGTGATGGCCCGGGTGAGAACCATCGTCCTTGCCCGGGAACCGCTTCCACGTCGTCCATGCGCGCAACAAGGATTTCCCGTTTTCGCCCCTGCATCGGCAAATCCGTGCTGTGAATAGCCAAGAAATTGGAAACAAGTTCCCTGTGTTCGCGGTTAAGTCTAGTATCCTTATCGACATTGAAGGATTGGAGAGGACGATGAGCGACGCCACCCTCCTTGTTGCCGCGCGCGGCATGCTTTGGCCTTCAAATTCAGGGGCAGAAGCTGCTGTCCGGATTCTCGCCGATCGGGACATTCCTGCCGCCGGCCAGTTTGGCGGTGTGCCATTGGCGGCGGCTTCTGTGCTTCCAAGAGCACAAACCCCTGCCAAAATGGCCATTACGGCTTGAAAACGAAGCAAAATCAACGTTTCTCGGCTTGTATATCATGTCACTAGAATTTATCTGTAGTGACAGCTTGGACGCGGCGGGGAGGCACGCCAGGCGTTTCGCAACCGGTGGCCTTGCGCCATCGCATGACAGAGAAACGTTCGGGTTATGCTCACGAAAAAAGGTAAATACGGCCTCAAGGCGCTCGTCCATCTGGCGCGCCTGCCGGTTGGACAGCTCGCCTTCGTCAACGACATCGCCACAGGAAACAATATTCCGAAGAAGTTCCTCGATGCCATTCTTGGCGAATTGCGCAATGCCGGTTTCGTCCAGAGCCGCAAGGGCAAGGAGGGCGGCTACCGGCTGGCACGCCCGGCGGACGAGATCAAGGTCGGCCACGTCGTGCGCGTGCTCGACGGGCCGCTTGCCCCCATTCCCTGCGCCAGCCGCACCCAGTATCAGCGCTGCGAAGATTGCAACGAGGCGACATGCCAAGTCCGACACCTGATGCTGGAGGTCCGGCAGGCCATCGCCGAGGTGCTGGACCAGCGCAGCCTCGCCGAAATGCGCGACATCGCCGGCGACGAGGACCTTTCGGCGGCGTTGAAAGTGCAGGCCTGAACCACTCTCCCCTGAGCCGGCGACGATCGCCAGGACAGCTGGTGTGCGCATGACCGGGCGCGCTACGCCAAGTTCGATCATCATTGTCGGTGGCGGCGCCAGCGGCGTCGTGCTTGCCGCGCATCTGCTGAAGTCGCCCAATCCCGATCTCCGCGTCAGCCTGGTCGAAAAACGCCCGCATTTTGGGCAAGGCATGGCCTATTCAACGCTGCTGTCGGCGCATGTGCTGAATGTCAGCGCGGCGGGCATGAGCGCCTATGCCGACGATCCCGGCAATTTCTCGCGCTGGCTGCTTGGACGCGGCCTGGCTACGCCGGAGCAGGCGCCGGTCTACGCGCCGCGCAGCGTCTACGCCCGCTATCTCAAGGAGCTGCTCGACGAGCTCGAGGCGCGTGAGCAGCAGACCGGCCGGCTGCGCCTGATCCGCGAGGAGAGCCTGTCGATCTCGCCGATCGCGTCAGGCGTCGAGGTGACGCTGGCCAATGGCACTAGCGTGGTTGCGCACCTTGCAGTGCTGGCGACAGGCCATGACGAGGAGCCGGGCGCCGGTCAGGGCCGCGCGATCAGGATGGGCTCGGAGGCCGACACCGAGCTCGACCCCGAAGCCCGGGTCCTGGTGCTGGGCACCGGCTTGAGCATGGTCGATGCCTTCCTGTCGCTCGAGCAGCGCGGCCACCGCGGCGAGATCGTCGCGGTGTCGCGGCGCGGCCTGCTGCCTTCGCCGCATCGCAAGGGCAATCCGATCAAGCTTGACGTTGCCGATATTCCGCTCGGCACCCAGCTTTCCTATTTCGTCGGCTGGTTCCGCGACCTGATCCGGGAAAACCAGAGGGCCGGCATCGACTGGCGCGACGTCGTCGACGGTCTGAGACCCTTTAACCAGAAGATCTGGCAGAACTGGCCGTCCTCGGCCAAGCGCCGCTTCGTCGAGCACACCAAGGCCTGGTGGGACATCCACCGCCATCGCATGGCGCCGGAAGTCTACGCCCGCGTTGCCGAGGCGGTGCAAGCGGGCCGCATCCGCCTTGTCGCCGGGCGCGTCGTCGAGATCGCCGCCGGCGACGGTTTCAGCGTACAGGTCCAGTCGCGCCACACGCAGCGCCTCGAAAGGTTCGACGTCACCCGCATCTATGATTGCACAGGCATCGCCAGGGACATCTCGACCACGTCGAACAGCGTGGTGCGGTCGCTGGTCGACCGTGGGCTAGCACGGCCGGATCCGCTGCGCCTCGGCCTCGACGTGACCGCGAACTGCGAGGTCATCGCCAGCGACGGCACTGTATCGGCCAAGATCCTCGCCGTCGGGCCACTGACGCGCGGCACATTCTTCGAGATAGACGCTATTCCGGATATTCGCGTGCAGTGCGCGCGGCTCAGCAAGCGATTGCTCGGATGAGGATCTCGTTGTCTTGACGCAATTCCGGATGCAAGACCGCTGCCGTCGGGGGAAAAGATCTCGACCGCATAACCGCGCTCGGTGAAGGCGAACCAGGGGTGCGTGAGCTCGCTCCACCAGAAGCAGCCCGTGCTGGTCGAGACAGCCGGGTTGGCGATGACGCCACACGTTTCGGCTGTCTCGCATTGACCGGATTGGTGTCGCGGACGCTCATCTTCGTTCTCCTCCGTGGATTGGCCGCAGGACGCGACCCTGGCCAGATGACCGGGCAAATTCTGCTTCCGTCGCCACGGTGCCTTGCCTACGATGGGCGCATGACGCAACGCGGAAGACTCTACGGCTGTCCGGTCGAGTTCGCTCTCGACGCGCTCGGCGGCAAATGGAAGACGGTGATCCTGGCGCGCATCAAGGAACAGCCGATGCGCTATTCCGAACTGCGCCGGCTGATCCCCTCACTCTCGGACAAGATGCTGACGCAGAGGCTGGCCGAGCTTGTCGAGATCGGCTTCGTCACGCTCGAGACGTCGCCCGACGGCAAGGGGCGCTACGCCTTGACCGGGCGCGGCGAAGATCTCGCCGCCGCGCTCGAGGCGCTCTACGACTGGGGCAGCGTGCATGGCCGCGCCGAGGGTGTGCGTTTTCGCACCGACAGCGCAGCCACCACCTAGATCAATTCCAGGAAAGCGCGAAGCGGCTTTCCGTCCGCAATTGCCTGGAAAACAAAGGCACAGAGCGGTTCGGCGTTTCCGTGAAAGGGTGGATCGCTCTAGGAAGCCGACTGTCCTCAACCCGGTCCGGCAAGCGCGCTGCAGAAGCTTGCGACATCGGTGACAACAGCTTCGCCGAGGAAGCGTAGCGTCGCCATCGAGCGGTCGCGCGCTTCGCGGTTGCCGAAGCCACAGGCGTCCTCGATGACCATGGCGACAAAGCCATTGTCAGTCGCCTGGCGAACGGTCGGCTCAATGCCGATTTCCATGGCGATGCCTGCGAGCGCTATCGTGCGCACGCCGCAATCGCGCAAGGCAAAGCCGAGCGCGGTGGAATCGAAGGCCGACATCGTGAGCTTGTCGAACACCGCCTCGTCATCGCGGGGTTCCAGCTCGGGCACGATCCGTGTCGCTTCGGCGTCGCGCGGGAACCACGGCTCGACGGTGTCGGGGCTGTCGCGCCGCTGCCAGGCCATGGCGGTGCGCAGCTGCGTCGCGCCCATCCATTTGCGCGGCAGCGACAGATGGCGCGTGAACGCCACCCGCATGCCGGCCACGCGCGCCGCTTCCAGCACCGTGCCGGTGCGCTCGATGATAGTCGCGGCGCCGGCCACCTGGTGGCAGATGCCGACCTGCATGTCGTAGACCACCAGCGCCGTGCGGCGCGGATCGCACCACTCAGCCAAGCTGGCCGGGATTTCGATCCCGTCGCTCGACCGGATCATGCTGCAGTCCGGTCCCACGGCTTGGCGATGTCGACGGTCGGGTCGAACAGGAACTCCAGCGGCAAGGGCGCGTCGAAGGCGATGAAATGCCATTCCAGCAGCCCGGCCTTGGACAGCGGGAAGTCCTCGGTGTAGCGCCGCGCTTCCGCGACGCTATCGAGCTCGAAGACGATGATGACGCCGCCAATATCGGCGCGCGCATAATTCTCGCGCACGATCCCCGCCTTCCAGAGCCGCCAGACGTTCGAAACTTCGTCGCGCAAATAAGGCCGCAGGTCGTCGAGCGTGACGCCGGGCTTGAAATTGTCATAGGCAAGAATCTTCATCGGCCATTCCTTGCATTGCTGTTCGTCCAGCGCCGGGTAGCATGGCGGAATCGGCGACCGCAACGAACGAGATGGTGCGTTGAAACGGCCGCACGATTGCCATTCTGTGCCGCGCGATCTCTATGGGCGGCCGGGCAGCCGCGGGATAATTTTTGCCGAAGAGGAGGAAAAGCGCGGCGACCATCGAAAGGCTGAACCCCGAGGGCATGCACAGCAATCCGGCCTATTCGCAAGGCGTGTCGCTGCCGGCATCCGCGCGCATCGTGCTGGTCGGCGGCCAGAATGGCGTCGACGCGCAAGGCCGGATCGTCGCCAGGGACGATCTCGCTGCGCAGACCGCTCAGGCGCTTTCCAACCTGGCAAAAGTGCTCGAAGCCGGTGGGGCAAAGCCTGAAGACCTCGTCAGCCTCGCGGTCTATATCGCCGGCGACCTGGACATAGGGCCGGCCTTCGGCGCCTGGATGGCCTTCTGGGCAAACCGCGGCGCGCCGCCGATCATCAAGGTGCTGCGCGTCGCCGGCCTCGGTAATCCGGATTTTCTGATCGAGATCGAAGCCCAGGCGGCGATCGCCTGAACCCTAAGCGGGTTCTGCAGATCTTTTGCCCTGCCTGCAGGCCGGCGAAGCTTTTGCGAAATTCCATTCCCCTGCTGGCGGCCGGATTGGCACGATCTATCTTCTTTCCAACTGCAAACGGCTGGAAAAGACGGTAGGTTGCCGTCTTCCAGGGCGGTTGCTCATTCTGGCAACGGAGCATCTGACATGAGCAAGCACAAGATCGTGGCACCGGACGATGCATCGTCCCGCCTGCGCCCGCCCTATGCGTCGGTTCTCGACCTGATCGGGCAGACGCCGGTCGTCGAGCTGACCAAATTCGACATCGGCAAGTGCCGGCTGTTCATCAAGCTCGAAAGCCAGAATCCCGGCGGCTCGATCAAGGACCGCATCGCGCTGTCGATGATTGCCGCCGCCGAAAAACAGGGCAAACTGAAACGCGGCGGGACGATCGTGGAGGCGACCGCCGGCAATACCGGTCTTGGTCTAGCCCAGGTCGGCATCCCCAAAGGCTACCGCATCATCCTTGTCGTACCCGACAAGATGTCACGCGAAAAGATCCAGCATCTGCGGGCGCTCGGCGCGGAAGTGCGCATGACGCGTTCCGACGTCGGCAAGGGCCATGCCGAATATTATCAGGACATGGCCGAAAAGATCGCCGCCGAGCTGCCCGGCGCCTTCTACGCCAACCAGTTTGCCAACCCGGCCAATCCGCTGGCCCACGAAACCACGACCGGGCCGGAAGTCTTTCAGCAGCTCGGAGGCGATGTCGATGCGGTGGTCGTCGGCGTCGGCTCCGGCGGCACGCTGACCGGGCTTGGCCGCTATTTCGCGAAAGTCTCGCCGAAGACCGAGATGATTTTGGCCGATCCGGTCGGTTCGGTCCTGGCACCGTTGATCAAGACCGGCAAGATGGTAGAGGCCGGAAGCTGGACCGTCGAAGGCATCGGCGAGGATTTCGTGCCGCCCAACGCCGATCTGTCGCTGGTCAAGAAGGCCTATTCCATTCCCGACAAGCAGAGCATGCTTGCGGTGCGCGACCTGCTTTCGAAGGAAGGCATTCTCGCCGGCTCGTCGTCTGGCACGCTGCTTTCGGCAGCACTCCGCTACTGCCGCGAGCAGACCGTGCCGAAGCGCGTCGTTACCTTCGTCTGCGACAGCGGCAACAAGTACCTGTCGAAAGTCTTCGACGACTTCTGGCTGGTCGAGCAGGGCCTGGCCGAGCAGGAGCAGCATGGCGATCTGCGCGACCTGGTCATGCGCACGCTCCGCACCGGCGATGTCGTGTCGGTCGGCCCCGACGAAAGCCTGCTCAACGCCTATGGCCGGATGCGCCGCTCGGATGTCTCGCAACTGCCGGTGCTGGACGAGGGCAAGCTCGTCGGCATCATCGACGAAAGCGATATCCTCGCCAAGGTCGAAGGGCCCTATGACAGCCGCTGGGACCGCTTCAAGGCCCCGGTCAGTACGGCCATGACCTCTAACCTGCACACGCTGCAGGCCAGCCAGACGCTGGATGCGCTGCTGCCGGTGTTCGACCGCAACGAGGTTGCCATCGTCTTCGATGGCGACGAATTTATTGGCCTGATAACCCGCATCGACCTGATCAACCATCTGAGGCGCGCCCGATGACCGTCAAAGCCACAATATCGGGCAAAAACCGCCTCGCCTTTTCGACGCGCACCATCCATGGCGGCCAGAGCCACGACCCGACGACCGGCGCGGTGATGGTGCCGATCTATGCCACTTCGACATACGGTCAGCAGAGCCCCGGCGTGCACAAGGGTTTTGAATATGCCCGCAGCCAGAACCCGACCCGCTTCGCCTTCGAGCGCGCGGTCGCCGACCTCGAAAGCGGCACAGCCGCCTTCGCCTTCGCTTCGGGGCTGGCGGCGATCGCAACCATTTTCGAACTGCTCGATTCTGGCGCGCATATCGTCGCCACCGACGACATCTATGGCGGCACATTCCGGCTGCTGGAACGGGTGCGCAAACGCTCGGCCAATTTGCAGGTCGACTTCGTCGACTTCACCGATCTTGCCGCGGTCGAGGCGGCGATCCGCCCGGAAACCAAAATGCTCTGGGTCGAGACGCCGACCAACCCGCTGCTGCGTGTCGTCGACCTCGAAGGCGTCGCCGCACTGGCCAGACGCAAGGGCGTGATGTCGGTGGCCGACAACACCTTCTGCAGCCCCTATCTGCAGCGGCCGCTGGAGCTCGGCATCGATATCGTTGTTCACTCGACGACGAAATACCTCAACGGCCATTCCGACATGGTCGGCGGCGTCGCCGTGGTCGGCGACAACAAGGATCTCGCCGACCGGCTGAAATTCCTGCAGAACGCCATCGGTGCCATTTCCGGGCCGTTCGACAGTTTCCTGGCGCTGCGCGGACTGAAGACGCTGGCGCTGAGGATGGAGCGTCATTCGTCGAACGGCCAGAAGATCGCGCATTGGCTGGAAAGCCGCCCCGACATCCGTCGCGTCATCTATCCAGGCCTTCCCAGCCACCCGCAGCACGCCATCGCCAGGCGGCAGATGCACGCCTTCGGCGGTATGATCACCGTCGAGCTTGACCGCGACCTCGCCGGCACCAAGCGCTTCCTCGAACACACGCAACTGTTCACGCTGGCCGAAAGCCTCGGCGGCGTCGAAAGCCTGATCGAGCACCCGGCACTGATGACGCACGGCTCGATCCCGGCGAAAAAACGCGCCGAGATCGGCATTTCCGATTCGCTGGTGCGCTTGTCGGCCGGGATCGAGGATGGCGACGATCTGATCGCTGATCTGGATCAGGCGTTGGCGAGTTGAGTCCGGTAACAAGAAACCTTGCGAGACGTCGGCAGGACAGAGGGGTGAAGGATCACCGACAAGCGACAATTGTTCTGTGTCGCGCCCCGCACGCTATTCCGTTGACCCAGGCCAATTCTGCCTGAATTGTAGCGACCGATCCTCCCGGCTCCGGAAGCTATGAACAACCGACAACGCACCCAGCCAACGGCAAACAACGTCCCGCTCACCTTCGCCATCCTGGTCTTCCCAGGCTTTCCGATGATGGCGTTCAGTTCGGTGATCGAGCCGTTGCGTGCGGCGAATGTGCTGGCGAAGCGGGACTGCTATCGCTGGATCATCGTCGGCGCCACCGAAGGTCCGGTGGAGGCTTCGAATGGCGTCGTCATCCAGCCCGGCTTTGCCGCCCATGACGCGCCGAAGGTCGATCGCGTCGTCGTCTGCTCGGGCGGCGATGCCGATCATCTCGTCGCGCACGATGCCGTGAGCTGGATCCGCAAGAGCCTGCGCGGCGGCGCCCATATCGGTGCGGTGGCGGATGCCGCCTTCTTCCTGGCTCGGGCCGGCCTGCTCGACGGTCATGCCTGCACCTTGCACTGGACCAGCCAGGCAGCCTTCACCGAGGCGTTTCCGGACATCGAGCTGAGGCGCGATCTCTATGTTATCGACCGCAAGCGCTTCACTTCGGCCGGTGGCGTCGGCAGCCTCGACATGATGCTGGAGATCATCACCAGCGATTATGGCGCCGAACTTGCCGCCGGCGTCGCCGAATGGTTCGTGCACAGCCCGCTGCGCTCCAGCGTCGACCGCAAGCTGATGCCGCTGCGCCTACGCACCGGCGTGCAGAACGAATTGGTGCTGTCGGCCATCGCCATCATGGAGGATGCGGTGGAGGAGCGGCTCGGCATGGCGGAACTGGCGGGGCGGCTTGGTGTCTCCTCCGACAAGCTCGAACGCAATTTCCGCTCCGAACTCAGCATCTCGCCCAACGGCTATTACCGCCGCCTGCGGTTGAAGCGCGCCGCCGACCTGTTGGCGCATTCGACGCTGATGGTGCGCGACGTCGCGCTGGCCTGCGGGTTTGCTTCGATGTCGAGCTTTGCCCGGGCGTTCCGAGAGGAACACGGCCACGCGCCGAAGGTGATGCGGCGGCATTAGATGCGTTAACCGCTCCACGCCGAGTTCCCGCCCACCCCCCCTGGCCTGCCGGCCATCTCCCCCGCAAGGGGGGAGATCAGCAGCTTTGGTCCCGCCGCATATCCTGCTGCGTTGGTCATAGGCGAAGGCCGACGCGACATCCAATCTCCCCCCTTGCGGGGGAGATGGCCGGCAGGCCAGAGGGGGGGTGCTGTCCCGCCAACCTGTCTACGGCATCCGGCACGACATTTGCGGTTTTCCGCACAATGCCGGTACGTCGTTTGCCCCATGGTCTGCCTTTCCAGGAGGCACCCATGAGCATTGTCGTTTTTGACCCCGACAGCACCGAGGATGTCGACTTTGGGGATCGCATGCGCCATCCGGCGGCGGCCGATCCGGCAGGCGGCATGTGGCTGTCGGACACCGAGCCGTCCTTCATAGATGCTGACGCGCTGCGCAAGGGCCGGCTTGCCAGGCTGCGCGCCTGGCTGCGCGAGGCCGGCTATGGCGGCGTGGTCTTGTTCGATCCCTACAACCAGCGTTACGCCACCGGCTCGCGCAACATGTTCGGCTATTTCCTGCGCAACTCGACCCGCTACTTCTTCATCCCGACAGAAGGGCCAATCGTGTTGTTCGAGTATCCGCAGAGCTACCATGTCTCGATGGTGCTCGACACGATCGACGAGGCGCGGCCGTCGAAGCTGGTCTGGTCATCAGTGTCGGGCCGTGACGACGAAACCGCCGGTCCGTTCGCCGACGAGATCGCCGAATTGCTCAAGGCGCATGGCGGCGGCTCGATGAAGCTCGGCCTTGACCGCTGCAGCCATCTGCAGGCGCTGGCGCTGGAAAAGCGCGGCTGCGAGGTCCGGGATTGCCAGGGCGAGATTTTGGCGGTGCGCGCGGTCAAGACTCCAGAGGAAGTAAAATGCCTGCAGGTGTCTATGGCTGGCGCCGAGGCTGCGGTCTATGCTGTCCGCGAGGCGATCAAGCCCGGCGTTTCCGAAAACGAGCTGTTCGCCATCATGTATGGCGAGGTGATCCGGCAGGGCGGCGAGTTCATCGAAACCCGGCTGCTGACCTCGGGCCAGCGCACCAATCCATGGTTCAACGAGGCGAGCGGCCGCAAGATCAGGCCAGGCGAACTCTTGGCGCTCGATACCGACACGATCGGCTGCTACGGCTATTATTCGGACTTTTCGCGCACCTTCCGCTGCGGCCCGGGCAAGCCGACGGATTATCAGAAGTCGCTCTACCGCATGGCGCACGATCAGGTTCAGCACAATATCGGGGTCGTCAAGCCGGGCATGGCGTTTCGCGAGATTGCCGAAAAGGCCTGGAAAATCCCGGACCGCTTCATCGACCAGCGCTATACCTCGGTTATGCACGGCGTCGGTATGCATGGCGAGACGCCGTTCATCGCGCATGCCATGGATTACGAGACCTATGGCCGCGACGGTGTCATCGTGCCCGGCATGGTGGTCAGCGTCGAAAGCTATATCGGCGAGAAGGGTGGCCGCGAGGGCGTCAAGCTGGAGGACGAAATCCTGATCACCGAGACCGGCACCGAGCTCCTGTCGCGCTTCCCCTATGAGGACGATTTCCTTGACAGACACGTTTGAGTGCTGACAGGCAGTTTTGCATGAAAAGCCCGATCTCGATCAAGCGCGGTACGGCGGCGGCGGTGTTCATCGATCTCCAGGAGGAGCATCGGCGGGACAAGCGCTATCTGGTCGAAGGCTATGGCGACATCCTCGCCAACGTCCAGCGGCTGCAGGCAGTGGCACGAGCCAATCATGTGCCTTTGTATCACTGGGCCTATATCGTCGATCTCGCCACGGCACGGCCGTTCCACCCGGTCGAGGCCAATGGCAAGTCGGCGTTTTCCGACAAGGACGATCCGCTGACGGCGATCTGTCCAGAGGTCGGCCCGTTGCCAGGCGAGACGATGCTGGTCAAGACCGATGCCAGCGCCTTTCGCGCGGGGCCTGCCGCCGAGCGGCTGAAGGCCGAGGGCATCGAGTGGCTGGTCGTTGCCGGCGTCTGGACCGAGGCCTGCATCGATGCCACCGTCAAGGATGCGGTGGCGCTCGGGTTTCGCGTGCTGCTGGTCAAGGATGCCTGCGGCAGCGGCAGCACGGCGATGCACCAGACGGCCATTCTCAATCTCGCCAACCGGCTCTATGGCGGCGGCGTCACCACCACCGACGGCGCCTGCCGGCTGCTGGCCGGCGAGACGGTCGAAGCCTGGCAGGTCGAGGGCTCGGTGCCGCTGCGCTTCAGCTATGAAAATGCTGCCCGGCTCTACGCCGAGCTCTGAGCGGGATCGCGCAGCGATGATCACCGAGGCGGAGCGACCCGAAACGACAGAGCGCGGAAAGTACCAAACGCTGCTCGATCCGGAGCTGTGGGCCTATATCGACCGGGTCAACGAGTGGTATCCGCCAGAGATCGTCTACATGCCGATCGAGCGGCAGCGGGCGGTCTATGACGCCATGTGCCGGGCGTTTCGCGAGCCCTATCCACCCGGTGTCAAGGCCAGCGACAGCAGCGTCGGCGACCATGCGATCCCAGTCCGGCGCTACCAAATGGCGGGCACGGCGCCACAAGCGATCGTTGTCTATTATCACGGCGGCGGCTTCGTGCTTGGTGGGCTCGACAGCCATGACGACATCTGCGCCGAGATTTGCGCCGGCACCGGCTTTGCCGTTCTGTCCGCCGACTATCGGCTGGCGCCGGAACATCTCCATCCGGCGGCTTTCGAGGATGCGCTGGCCGTATTCGAATGGGCGACGGCGACGACGGAACTGCCGATCGTGCTCTGCGGCGAAAGCGCCGGCGGTAACCTGGCCGCTGCGGTGGCACAGGCGACACGCCGCCATCCTCACCATGCGATCGGCCAGGTGCTGATCTATCCCGAGCTCGGCGGTGACGAGCTGGAGTTAGATAGCAAAGAGAGCACCGGCTCCTATGTCGAGCACGCTGAGGCGCCACTGCTGACATTGCGCGATGTCGAATTCTATCGGCATATCCGGGCAGGGAAGGGACAGTCGCCGGACGACCCGACATTTTCGCCGCTTAGCGATAGCGACTTCTCCGGCCTGCCGCCGACGGTCATCATCACTGCCGAATGCGACCCGCTGTCAGCGGACGGCCAAGCCTATCGCGACCGCATCCTTGCCACCCGCGGCAAGGCCTGGTGGCGCGAAGAACCGCGGCTGGTGCACAGCTTCCTGCGCGCACGTAAAACCGTGCCGCGCGCCGGCGAGGCCTTTGATCGCATAATCGAGGCGGTCGCGGCGTTGGGTAAAGGTGATTGGTCGGAGTGACGGTGTTCCGCTTTGGGTAAGTCCGGCCACGGGGACCACGGTTGACTCAAACGCCGGCGATCCTTCGCGCCCCCCTCTGTCCTGCCGGACATCTCCCCCACGAGGGGGGAGATTGGCAACTTCGATGCTCCGCCCATTCCTGAGACGATTCAGATTAGCGAAAGCCGAGATGACAGCCGATCTCCCCCCAAGTGGGGGAGATGTCCGGCAGGACAGAGGGGGGCGCTGTCCCGCCGGCGTCTCCAATATCCAATACCCGCATCGCCGCGCAAGCTCTGCCGCTGCGGAACAGCGCACAAGAACTGCGGAAGTCAGAACACTCCCCTACGGGAGCTCGCCCTATCATCCCCCGAGGCAATGGCGCTCCGGCGATCGCGTCCGTCCCCCGCGTTTTGCGATCGGCAGAGGTGCCCAACAACAGGGGAATGACAACGATGAAGTTCATGCTGACCGATCGAAAACTACATCCGCAGGCCGAGCCCGTCGCCGACGGCTTCAGGAAAGGCCAGATGAACCGGCGCGAATATCTCGCCACCATGGCTGCGCTCGGCGTCAGCGCTGCCGGCGCGGTGGCGCTGGGCGGGCTTGCGCCGTCGCCGGCCAGGGCCGAGGAACCGAAGCGCGGCGGCATCTTGCGTGTCGCCATGAACGTCAAGGGCTGGAAGGATCCGCGCACCTTCGACGGCGTCGAGATGTCCAACGTCGCCCGTCAGTGCAACGAATATCTGGTGCGCTGGAAGCGCGACTTCACCTTCGAGCCATGGCTGCTCGAAAGCTGGGAGACCAGCGACGACGCTCGCGTGCTGACGCTGCAGGTCCGCAAGGGCATCACCTGGTCGAACGGCGACACCTTCAACGCCGACGACGTGATCCACAATCTGACGCGCTGGTGCGATGCGTCCGTCGCCGGCAATTCGGTCGCCGCCCGCATGGGCGCGCTGGTCAATGCCGACACCAAGAAGGCCGTCGACGGCGGCATCGAGCGCGTCGACGATTTCACCGTACGGCTTAATCTGCCCAAGCCCGACATCTCGCTTATCGCCGGCATGGCCGACTACCCGGCGCTGATTATGCACCGCAGCTATGAAGGCGACGGCGATCCGCTGAAAGCATTGGCGATCGCCACCGGGCCCTGCGAACTCGTCGCATGGGATGCCGAGGTCGGCGCCGAAGTCCGCCGCAAGGACAAGCCATGGTGGAAGGGCGAGTTCTATCTCGACGGCATCAAATGGGTCGACTACGGCTCCGATCCCAACGCCATGCTGTCGGCATTCGAATCGGGCGAGGTCGACACCGACCACGAAACCGCCTCCGACACGGTTGCGCAGACCGATTCCATGGGCCTGAGCAATTCCGAGATCGCCACCGGCTCGACCATCGTCGCGCGGTTCAACATCGGCAATCCGCCCTATGACGACATCAAGGTTCGGCGTGCCGCACAACTGGCCGTCGACAACGCCGCCGTGCTGAAGATCGGCATGGACAATCGCGGCAAGCCTGCCGAGAACCATCATGTCGGGCCGATGCATCCAGAATATGCCGATATCGGCCCGTCCGTCCGCAACACCGATCAAGCCAAGGCCCTGCTCGCCGAGGCCGGCAAGGCCGACCACGAATACGAACTCATCTCGGTCGACGTCGACTGGCAGAAGAGCACCGGCGACGCCATCGCCGCGCAGATGCGCGAGGCCGGGCTGAAGATCAAGCGCACGGTGCTGCCGGCCGCGACCTTCTGGAACGACTGGAGCAAATATCCTTTCTCCTGTACCGAATGGCTCGGCCGGCCGCTCGGCGTGCAGGTGCTGGCGCTCGCTTATAAGTCCGGCGCCGCCTGGAACGAGAGCGCCTATGCCAACCCGGAATTCGATACTCTGCTCGACAAGGCACTGGCAATGCCCGATCCCGGCGCCCGCAAAGAGCTCATGGCCAAGATCGAACAGAATTTGCGCGATTCCGGCGTCATCATCCAGCCCTACTGGCGCTCGGTCTATCGCACCTATCGCAAGGGCGTGCATGGCTGCGAGCAGCACCAGTCGCTCGAGCAGCATTTCGAGAAGGTCTGGATTGAGGCGTAGCCTTGTCGTTGCCGGTCCGGGCAGTCGGTAGCATCCGCCTGCGTTCCGGTGTTGCGATTGGCGAAAGTCTCTGAAGACTTGGGTTCCTCGCTCCCGCCAAGGGCGGGGGAGAGGTGGCCGCGAAGCGGCCGGAGAGGGGGCCTTTCGTAGGGCGGCGCAGTCCCCCTCTCCCCCTCTCCCCACTTCCGTGGGGGCGAGGAACCCAAGCTGGAATGAAGCCGCTGTCCCGCCAACCCCAGAGCGTTGACGATGATCAGCGGCCGGCGCCAGGCCTTGAAATCTCCCGTCCAAGCCGAACCGTCTCCCGCACCAGCAGGTCCAGATCCTCGCGCCGGGTGCGGTGGTTGTTGATCGCCACCCTGAGGCAATGCTGGCCATGCACCGTCGTGTCGGAAATGGCGGCGATGCCGTCTTCCTGCAGCCTCAGCATGATCTCGGTGTTGAGCGCTTTCAGGCGCTCAGCGTCCAACCCATCGGCGCTGTAGCGAAAGCAGACGATGTTGATGTTCACCGGCGCCACCAGTTCGAGCGCCGGTTCGGCCTCGATCAGCGCACCGAGATAATGCCCTTGCGCGATGTTCTGGTCGATCAGCCGGCCGAACTTTTCGATGCCGTGCTCTCGCAGCGCCATCCACACCTTCAGCGCCCGGAAGCCGCGCGTCGTCTGCAGGCCGTAATCGTGCAGCCATTGGCCGGAGGCCAGGCCGCGCGGCGTCGATTCCAGATATTCCGGCGTCACCGCGAACGTGCCGCGATGCGCGGAGGCATCCCGGATCAGCGCGCAGCCGACCTCGAAGGGCGCGTGCAGCCATTTATGCGGATCGAGCGCGATCGAGTGGGCGTGCTCGATGCCGGCGACGCGATGCGAATTGTCCGGCGCAATCGCAAGCAGGGCGCCGATGCAGCCGTCGACGTGAAACCACAGATCCTCTTTTGCCGCCAGGTCAGCCAACGCTTGCAGATCGTCGATTGCGCCGGTGTTCACAGTGCCGGCCGTACCGATTACGCAGGCCGGCTTGAAGCCGGCGTCGCGGTCCTCGGCGATCGCCGCCCGCAACGCAGCGATGTCGATCCGCAGCCCGGCATCGCTCGGGATGCGACGCAGCGCCCGGTTGCCGAGGCCGAGCGCTTCCATCGCCTTGCGGTGACAGGAGTGAAGCTGGTCGGAGCCGTAGAAACGCAGCGGCTTGTCGATGCCAGCAACGCCATGCTCGCGTATGTCGATACCCGCTGTGGCGTTGCGCGCCACGGTCAGTCCTATGATGTTAGCCATCGAGCCGCCGCTGACCAGCGTGCCGCTGGCCGATTGCGGAAAGCCCATCATTTCCTTGCACCAGTCGACGACCTGGTTGTCCATCAACGCGGCGGCATGGTTGCCGCCGCCGAGGTTGGAGCCTTGGATCGCTGCCAGGAAATCGCCGAGCGCGCCGGTGAAATTGCTCGAGCCCATATACCAGGACCAGAAGCGCGGATGGATGTTGCCCATCGCATAGGGCATCAAGCTCCTGGAGACGTCGCCATAGATTTCTGCCAGCGGCGCCGGCGAACGCGGCAGCGGCGATGTGAAGAAGGTCCTCACATCAACCGGCATCTCCTGCCACACCGGACGCTCTCTGACATTGCGCAGGTAAGCGACGGCATCATCGACGATCCGATGCGACAAGACCTGCACGTCGGGCCAGTTCGAGGGGTCAAGCGTTTCCTCGGTGGCCGTGACGGCCAGTCCAGGCTTCGTGTCCATGCAGGCCGCTCCCGATGTGCCGCCGTCACGCCGGAAACTGGCAGCCGGGCGTCGACTGCGAAAGCGCAGTCTCCTCGGCGTCCATCTCCGCTTCGATGCCGTCGAACAGCGGCGTCGTCATGTAGCGCTCGCCGGTGTCGGGCAGCATGCACAGGATCACCGAGCCGGGCGCCGCCTTTTCCGCGATCTGCCGCGCGACAGCAAATGTCGCCCCGCCGGAGATGCCGGTGAAAATGCCTTCCTTCTGCGCCAGCGCCTTGGCCCATTTCGTGCCCTCGGGCCCGGCAATAGGCACCACCTCGTCATAGAGGCCGGCGTCGATCGCCTCCTGCAGCACGTCCGGAATGAAGTCGGGCGTCCAGCCCTGGATCGGATGCGGCTCGAACGCCGGATGGCTGGCGGCAGGCGCGCCGCCGGCGCCGCGCTGCTGCGGCTTGCCGCTGCCGATAAGCTGGGCATTGGCCGGTTCGGCGAGCACGATCCGGGTCTCCGGCCGCTCGCGGCGCAGCACGCGTCCGACGCCGGCCACGGTGCCGCCCGTGCCGTAGCCGGTGACGAAGCAGTCGAGCCGGGCCCCGGCGAAATCGTTGATGATCTCGCGCGCCGTCGTCGCTTCGTGAATGGCGGCATTGGCCTTGGTCTCGAACTGGCGGGCAAGGAACCAGCCATTGGCTTCGGCGAGCTCCACCGCCTTCTTGTACATGCCAAAGCCCTTCTGGGCGCGCGGCGTCAGCACCACCTTGGCGCCCAGCATGCGCATCAGCTTGCGGCGTTCGATGGAAAAACTGTCGGCCATCGTCACCACCAGCGGATAGCCCTTCTGGGCGCAGACCATTGCCAGGCCGATGCCGGTGTTGCCGCTGGTCGCCTCGACCACGGTCTGGCCCGGCTTCAAGGCGCCGCTGCGCTCGCCCTCCTCGATGATGTTGAGCGCCAGGCGGTCCTTCACCGAGGCGGCGGGATTGAAGAATTCGGCCTTCACATAGATCGTGGCATGGTCCGGTCCGAGATTGTTGATGCGGATCACCGGCGTGTCGCCGACCGTGTCGAGAATGCTGTCGAAGAGACGGCCGCGCCCGGCGGTGGTTCTGATTTTCTGTTGATGCAACATGTCGAGCTCCTCGCTTTGTCGTTGTCTCTTGTGGTCACGGGCCGGTTACAGACCGGTGGCTTGGGCGGCGAGGTTTCGAGACCTTGCCGCGCTACATTTGCCTCCCGGCAATGCCAGCATCCGGCGCGGGAATTCGCTGCCGGATGCACCGTGTCGCGTTTGGTGATAAAACAATGGCCGACTGGCCAGCGTGGGAGCAGGCGTGGAAACGTACGTGGAATCCGCCCGATCGAGCCTCGGCGGCGAGATGGCCGGTCTTTCCGTGCGTCTGCTCGGACCGCTGACAATCGCACGCAACGGCATCATCATCCAGCTCCCAAAATCGCGCAAACTGCGTGCGCTGTTCGCCTATCTGGCGCTGGCGCCGCATCCGGTCGGCCGCAGCCGCCTGTGCGAGCTTTTGTGGGATGTGCCGAACGACCCGCGCGGCGAGCTTCGCTGGTGCCTGAGCAAGCTTAGAGGCATCCTCGATGAACCGCATCATCGCAGGGTAGAGACACCAGGCGACACGATCGCGCTTGATCTGAGAGGTGCTTCCGTCGACGCTGTCGACATAGCCTCGGCCGCCGCCAAGGGCGTTGAGACGCTCGATCTAGAGCGGCTGCGGGCTCTTTCCGGAAGGTTCGCCGGCGACTTTCTCGATGGGCTGGAGATCGACCGCAGCCCGCATTTCAACAGCTGGCTGATCGCTCAGCGCCGCCGCTTCACCTCGGGGCACGCCGCCATCCTGGAACATCTCGTCAACAAGCTTCCGGCGGATGCCGACGAAATGTCTGCGTATCTGGACAAATGGCTGGAACTCGCTCCGTTCGACGGGCGCGCACATGTGGCTCTTCTGAGCAGGCTGGCGCAGCGCGGCCAGTTTGACGCGGGCGAGGAACATCTCGCTTCCGCGGCGCGGCTGTTTACTTCGGAGGATCTGGATTTCGGAGCCGTTCGTGAGGCATGGCGCACGATCCGCGGCGAACGACCTGCCGCGACGCTCAGGGCGCGACCGTCACTCGTACCCGCGGCCCCGCACGCGTCAATTATGCATCCCCGTTCCGATATTGCTGCATCGCAGAAGGCTTCGCTCGCGGTGATGCCGTTTGCCGAAGAGGCGGCTGTCGGCGGCTCGCGCGGTGGATTGGCCGACGGCCTCACCCACGACATCATCACCCGCCTGGCCAAGCTCAGGGACTTTTTCGTCATCGCGCGCGGCTCGGTGTTTGCGCTCGCCGAAAAAAACATTGCGCCGGAAGATGCCGGCCGTCGGCTCAATGTCGATTATGTCGCCACCGGCACGGTACGCAGCCAGACTGGCCGCGTCACCGTCGCGGTCGAGCTGGTCGAAGTGGGCACGGCCAGGATCGTCTGGGCCGAGACGTTCGAGCGCAAGCCGGACGACATCTTTGCCGTGCTCGACGATATCGGCAACAGCATCGTCTCGTCGATCTCGACCGAGATCGAGACGGTCGAGCGCAATCGCGCCATGCTGAAGGCGCCCAATTCGCTGAACGCCTGGGAAGCCTACCACCGCGGCCTCTGGCACATGTATCGCTTCACTCGCACGGAAAACGAGCAGGCCCGGCATTTCTTCGACATAGCCTTGAAGCTCGATCCGACCTTCGCCCGCGCCTATGCCGGGCTCTCCTTCACCCATTGGCAAAATGCCTTCCAGCGTTGGGGCGACCGCGACCAGGAAAGCGCCCTGGCCTTCGAGGCAGCCGGCCAGAGCCTGCTCGTCGACGATCACAATCCGGCCGCTCACTGGGCCATGGGGCGGGCGCTGTGGCTGCGCGGCGAGCAGGACAGCTCCCTCATTGAGCTGGAACGCGCCGTCGACCTCAGCCCGAATTTCGCGCTCGGTCACTATGCGCTGTCTTTCGTCCACTCGCAGTCCGGCGACCCGAAGGCCGCGATCGGCTCATCCGACCATTCCAGGCGTCTGAGCCCCTTCGATCCGCTGCTGTTCGGCATGCTGGGCGCCAGGGCGATGTCGCATGTCCGGCTCGGCCAGTTCGACGAAGCCGCCGAATGGGCGCTGAAAGCAGCCGCGCGTCCCAACGCCCACGCCATCATCCTCGCGATTGCCGCGCAGTGCCTTGCGCTGGCGGGGCGGCTGGACGAGGCACGAAGTTTCGCCGCTGCGCTGCGCAAGATGCTGCCGAACTACTGCGCCGACGATTTCATCGGCACCTTCCGCTTCGAGCCGGGCGCCGAGGCGCTGTTCCGGCAAGGCGCCAGGCGGATCGGGCTCGGGTGAAGCAGGCGCGGTTAGCCGGGTTCTCTAAACCGCTCATCTCGGCTGGCCGCCCCAAACATCGTCATGTCCGCAGCCCAAGGCGCCAATGGTCAGATCGGTCGCAAAATTCATCGACCGGAGCGGATCAGACGGGCTCAACCGATTTGACGTTGCCGTCGGTGTCCACGAGGCAGCACCAGCCCTATCTTCTGACGGGCAACGGCTGAAGGTGCAGCAGTGCGTTCGCCAAAGAGAGCGCCTTCACGTGCCGCCCCTGCACGCTACCCGATGACAATCCGGCTGGGAAGATGCTCACAACGCGGCCGCAGCACCCCCACTGCGCCTCGATGTGGCGCGCCGCAGCGTTGAAAAAACTCGAATAAGTGAGCAACGTTTCTTTCGACCTGCGCAGCCGGATGGGCTCGGTCAAAAAAAGATACCGACAATAGATCAGGATACAGGCAATCGTATAAGAAGCGATTTCGCCATTGGCTTTTTTCGATCTGCGTAAATGCATAACAACGTGGTATATTACTTGTAACAACATACAGCCAATGGAATAAAGTCGATTTTCTGTGCTGGTTCATTGCTGTGAAGCGAATTTCAGTATCTGCTAAGATAGCCGGCATTGGTTCTTAATTATTAAGCATTTGCGAAATTCAACCCGCGATACTGCAATTTTTCCTTGCCATACGCCGACTTCGGATGCAACTTTCTGGCAACAGCAGCCGCGTTAGTTGGTTGCTGGCATGCTTGGGCGGACGGGCGCGAAGCATGGAGAGGGAAATCGATATTCGCTAATGCGGCCCCCCGTGGGGAGCGTTTCCCCTCGACGTAAGAGATCACGACAGCCAGCGACTAAGTCTTCGAATGCATGGCCACGGTCTGGCTCTTTCGAGGCCGGCGAAGCTCTGTCCTCCGCGGATGGCACCAATCAGCAATCAGATCAGGAAAGAGCGATGAGGAAATCAACCTTGGCAATCGTGCTCGCGGGCACTTTCGCGCTTACGGCGTGCCAGTCGTCATCCAACCCGGAAGTTCAGGCGCGCAACAGCGAGTTCGGCTGCATCGCCGGTACTGTCGGTGGCGCGATCGTGGGCGGCCTGATCGGCAGCACCATTGGTGGTGGAACCGGACGTGTGATCGGTTCCGCGATTGGCATCGGCGGTGGTGGCTACCTCGGCAATCGTCTTGCCTGCGGCTGAGACGAGAAGAAAGGGACAAGACAATGAAATCCATAATCGCGACCACAGTTTCCTTGCTCCTGCTTTGCGCCGGCGCGGCCACGGCACAGCAGTCCATGTACGAGGGTCACCAAGACCAACTTGATACCGATGACAACGGCGCGGTGAACCGACAGGAGTATCAGGCCTTCATGACCAGGGCCTTCGAAAAGCTGGACGCCGATAATAACGGCGCTCTCAGCCAAGCCGAAACCGCCGACGTCCTGAACGCCGATCAGTTCGCAGCAACCGATGCGAACGGGAACGGCCGTGTCAGTCGGGACGAATTCATGAACCGGGTGATGAAGGACTTCGCGGCGGCCGATAAGAGCGGGGACCGCCGCCTGCAATAGTTTTCGGATACGAACGATCCCCCAGCCGCCAGGCAGTCGGAGGAATGAACCATGAAATTCGTAATCTATGCGACCCTGGCCACTGCTTTGATGGCGATCTCCGGTTGTACCACCGACGACTACGATGGTTGCCGGGGAAGGGGTTGCCTGGTTGATCGGTCCCATAAGGGGAGCCGGAAGGTAGACGACCGGCCGCAGTTCGACAGGAACGGCAATCCCAACTTCGATACCAGGGGCCGTTACATCGGTTGCCATGGGCTCGGATGTAAAGTCGACGATCCTGATGACGGGGATCAAAGCATCGACGACAGACCGCAGTACGACAAGGAAGGCAATCCCAACTTCGATACCCAAGGCAACTACCAAGGCTGCCGCGGCATCGGCTGCGAGGTCGATGCGCCAGAAGATGACGATTCCGATTGATGGCCCTGCAACGAACAAGGAAGAGGATAGCCACTCATGTCTGAATTGAACGGTCTCATCCGTCGGCCTGCCAAAATCGTCATGGTCGGCCTTGCGGGGCTGGGAATGACGCTGACGTCCGCTTTCGCCACGAATAGCGCCTGTGACGGTGTAAAGGTCGAAGTGACGAAGGCGCGCAAGCAGGAGTATGCCCCTCTCGTCGTCTCGGCGTTGGACAAAAAGTTCAAGCCCGCTCAGGCGAAGTTCATCACGATCATGGAGAGCGGCAGTTGGAGTGCCGCCTACGTCTCCACGCCGGTGAGCGATGACGGCGTGATGTTCTTCCAGACAGTCAACGGAAAGAAGCAGTTTCGCGACGTATGGGGCGGCTATGCCGACCCATCGGAAAAGCCTGAACTCGTATCCTGGGCAAAGAAACTCGGAGCGCCGCAAGACCTGGCAAAGTGTTTTGCCGACGAAGTTACGGAATGACGGTGATGATCGCTGGCGATCGCCGCGGCGCCGGCGTAGCAAATGGCATCGAAAAGGCATGGATCAGCAGAAACTGATCAAGGACTGCATGACCGTCAAGGGTTCACACATCGAGGAGATTCGAACAATGGCCAGAAGACACGCTTTTCTCTTTGCGTTGGGGATGATCTCAGCAATCAGCACCGGATCAGCGTCCGCGCAATCGGCTGCGGAGGTGAACGGCAACCTGGACACGCTGTTCGGAAGTCATGCTCCGTACCAGACCTTCTTCGACAAGTTGAAAAAAGCGGTCGGTTCCGATGACAAGGCGACCGTTGCCGCATTGGTCGCCTATCCGTTCCAGGCCCGCATCAAGGGAAAGGCCCTGAAGATCAAGGATCAGAAGCAGTTCTTGACCGATTACGACCAGATTATCACCCCGAAGGTGAAGGGTGCTGTGACCAAGCAAACCTACGCGACGCTTTTTGCGAACTGGCAGGGCGTTTCCATCGGCGATGGAGAAATCTGGTTCAGCGGCATTTGCAGCAACCAAGCCTGCGAACAGCAGACGATCAGGATCATCGCCATTAACGACTGATGTCGATAGAGGAAGGAAGGCCGGTGTTCATTTCCCGCAACAGGGTTCAGCCCTTCACGACGATCAGAAAAGCGGGCCTCGATCTCGACATGACTGAGACCGCAGCCTTGGGCGTCTCCTATCGGGGCCAGTTCGGGTGTCCACGAGAACGGCTTCAACCCAAGCTCGACGTCTTGTTCTAGCCACCGGCGCCTGCGGAAGGATGTAGAAAAATGCTCGCTCTTCGAAAATCCAGACTGATCGTGCAGTTCGCCCGCGCGTTGGCAACTTCAGTGAAAATGGTGGCTGTCGTCAGCGTAGCTGTCCCGCAGACGATCAATATTGCGTATGCCAGCAAATATGATCTGCCGAAACCCTATGTTTCCCGGGCTCTTAACGCGGTTTTGATACCCATCAACCACGCCTCTCGGCACCGCTACCAGATACCGCCCAAGCTTCGCGGGGTGTATGTCTTGGCCGTTGCACCCCATGGCGTTGCCGCGCGGCAAGGCATCCGGCCGGGTGACGTGCTTGCCACAGTGCGGCATCAACCGATTTCGACGCCGACCGATGTCGACCGACTCGTTTGGGCCGCTCTTGCCGTGAGCGCTACCAGTTTTCTGTTTGGCGTGAACCGCGGAACAGAAGCCGCAGATGTCGTCGAGGTCAATACCAACATCACCGTCAACAACTTCAATACCAACATCTCGGTCAACAATATCTCGCAATGGACGAGCGTCGATAACCATGAGGAGTGGACGCAGATCGTCGATCAGTACGACGACGAGATGGAGACAAGCCTCGAAGACACAAGCTATCGCGAAGACGACTCGCTGCCCGGCGACGCCAGTCCAGACGTAACTCCTCCCGATGCTGATGACGATTCCGACGATAACAACGCGGACACCGATGGCGATAGCTCGGACGACAGCACCGACGACGACAGTTCCAATGATCAGGACGATTCGAGCGATCAGAATGACGATGATGGTGATGACGACAACAACACCGACGACGATAGCTCGGATGACAATACCGACGACAATAATTCCGATGATCAGGATGATTCGACCGATCAGAACGACGATGAAGACTCAACGGCCGGTGATGATGATCAAGACAGCACCGACACCGACGACGATAGCACGAATGACGATGCGTCGGATGGCAGTACCGACGACGCTGACGGATCGGACGATGACGATGCCAACTAGCGGCCGACCGTGCCGGTAACTCTAAACGGAGGACAATCGATGAAACCCGCGATGCTGACCGCTGCCATGGTTCTGGCCATGCCAGGTTTAGCATTTGCCCAGGACAAGTGCGCCGCCAAGGATCAGGCCGCCCCGAACGCGTGCGCCGATGCCGCGTCCAGGAAATCCGACGACAAGCTGAACGAGCTTTACCAGCAGATCGAAGCCCGCCTGAAGGACGATGCGGATACCAGGACGCTTCTTGTTCAGGCACAGCGCGATTGGGTCAAATTTCGCGACGCCGAGTGCGGTTTCCAGACCGCGGGAGCGGCTGGAGGAAGCGTGGTGCCAATGCTCATCGCCCAGTGCATGGACAGCCTGACGCAATCCCGTGTCAAAGACTTCGAGGGCTACCTGAAATGCCAGGAAGGCGATCCGAGCTGCCCCGTTCCGGCAGCGAACACACCACCTGCCGTACCTGCCGTGGCCGATGAGAACGGCCAGACCGGCCTTGCCCAGGCTGCCGACCCGATACCCGTTCCATTGCAACATGTCAGGGACTACGGAACCGACAGTGATGAAGTCATCTATCACAAACTCGGGATCGTGGTGGGCATCAATGGTGCCAAGCCTCGTCTGTACGAATTCGACACCGGGTCGGATGAGTTCAACGCGGAGATCGATTCGAGTGTCCCCGGCATAAAGCCGGTGCCCGGCAGCAAGCCTGAAATGTACCCCTATGGAGACGGCACCTATGGCGATTGGGTACAACAGGTCCGTTTCGACAGCCTGTCCTATTACGATCCGGATGATCCCTCAAAGCCTGTCGTAACCCTCGATGGCGGCTTTGGCGCTGCTCGGGTGGTGGATTACGTCTACACCAAGGGTTTCGGCGACCTCGAGGATTTGAAATTGACGCAAAAGCCCGTGGGCTACCATGGCGATACGCCGGTCTATGCGGATCTTAATGCTCGCGAGAGCATGCAGAAAGGCGAACCCGGTGGTTCGACGACGTTTTACGGCATCTTTGGAGCTGGCGATTTTATCTTTGCAGGAGACCAGACCACTGCCCCCGGCAGTCAAACCCAAAGCGGCTATGTGGTCTCCGCCAATGCAAATCTTGGAAAAAAGAAGACCACACCGGGCTGCGTTCCCTGCCTAACGCTGAATTTGTCCCCCAGTCTGAGGTCTCAGTTCACGGCCCTGACCCCGTGGGGCAAGCTGGACTACAAAGACGCTCAGAGGAAATTTCCACGATCAGGCGCGAACGCATCCAATGAGTTAGAAGGGTCTTACCGTTATACAATTTCTTTTGATCATAAGGGAAAGAAGCAATCGGTTGATTTCAGTGGGCCTGTTTTATTGGATACAGGAACGTCGACCTTTGTCTCCATTACCTCAGAAGAAGTTTTAACTAAGCTTCGATCGAGAGGATTCGAGCTTAATGAATATAATTCAACTATAAGCAATTTTAAGTTTTTGGGATTTGAAGATAGTTTCAACAACAATGAATACAGCGACATCGTTATCGATCGCCAAAGCAATGAGGGTGACGGCAATGGAGTTACTGTCGGCATACCCTTCTTTCAGTCCAACTCCGTAATGTATGATCTGGAAAACAGAACGACCGCATATTCACCCTATTTTGTCAGCGCTGCTAACTTCACGACAGACGCGGCTGCCGAGGATCAAGTGCAGCTGAATCGCGCGACCAGCGCTGCTGGAAGCAAAGGATGGCTCGGACTGGCCGGCATCATCTCCGGCGCCGGCGACTTCACGATCGAGAAGGACGCCGACGTGCGCTTGACCGGGGCCAATACCTACACCGGCACAACCCATATCGCGGCCGATGGGTATCTTACTCTGGCCGGGCCGGGCAGCATTGAGCATTCCTCGCGCGTCATGGTCGACGGTGTGCTCAACATCGATCAGAAAGGAAACCACCTGAAGCCCTGGGGAGTGGCGCACTCCATGAACGATACGGCCATTCGCAACCTTAGCGGTAAAGGCAATGTCTATCTGGGTGCGGGCAGACTGATCCTGACAGAAGCCAACGGGCAATTTGATGGAACCATAGCGGACTTTGATGACGCCGGCGGCATGAGCGGCGGCCTCGTTGTCGCCGGCGGCAAGCTGACGCTGAGCGGCAAGAACAACTATTCCGGCGTGACGGAAGTCGCGTCAGGGGCGCAGTTGCGCGTGACCGGCTCTTTGACCGGTGACATTTCCGTCTCGGGATTGCTTGTCGTTGACGGGGAGGCCTCCGGCAAAGTCACGGTCAAGGAAGGCGGCAGGCTGACCGGCTTAGGAACGCTCGGCAGCGTCATGGTCGCCGAAGGTGGCAAAGCTGATCCAATGAAAACCAGATAATCGGGAAAGGGAAATCGATGAAAACCGCAATTCTGACTGCTGCCGTGGTTCTGGCCATGCCGACTTTCGCCTTTGCCCAGGACAAGTGCTACGACGCCGCCAAGGATCAGGCCTCGCTGAATGCGTGCGCCGATGCGGCGTTCAAGAAATCCGACAAGAAGCTCAATGAGCTTTACAAGCAGATCGAAGCCCGCCTGAAGGACGATGCGGATACCAGGAAGCTTCTTGTCCAAGCTCAACGGGATTGGGACAAATTTCGCGACGCCGAGTGCAGTTTCCAGACTTCAGGAGCGGCCGGAGGAAGCGTAATGCCGATGCTCACCGCGCAGTGCATGGACAGCCTGGCGCAATCCCGGGTCAAAGCCTTCGAGGGTTACCTGAAATGCGGCAAGCAGGGCGATCCGATGAGTTGTCCCGTTCCGGCCGCGAATTGACACCTCGGTGCCGGGATGAAGACCTTCATCGTATCTGCAGTGCACTTGATAGCTGGGCTGTTGCTGGCGGCAATTGTTACGGTCGCAAGTGCCGCTGAGATCCCCGAAGGGGACTATTACATCGTCGCGAAGCATTCCTACAAAGCGCTCACCGCCTTTGAAGACGGGCATGGCGAGGTCGTGCTTGGTCAGTCCGCTCGCAAACCCAAGGATGGTCCCGCGCAGCTGTGGACCATCACCAGGGCGACCGGGGAAACGAACGGCGCAACCTATCAGATCCGGTCTCTACGATACGGGACGTATCTTGCCGGCGGCGACGAAGACGAAAACGGGGACACGAGTGTCGTCCTCGAGAATGAACAGCCCGCCGGAGGGTGGCGCTTCAAGCCGCATCTGAACAGCTATGGCGTCGAGCTGAATGACAGCGGCACGACGCTCAACGTCAGGGCCAATGAACGTGCGGACAACGCTCGGATCATCGTCTATGACGCCAGCCTGGACGATAATGCCCAGTGGTTGCTTTATCCGGCCGGCAATGGCGACCAACCGGCAGCGGCGTCGGCAGCGGTGTCGGAATTCGACAATCTGAACAAACGCTATCGCCTCGCCCCAATGCCTGCAGCCACACCCGAGGCCAATAGGCTGAGACGCACGAAGCTGATGGACGATCAGCCAAGCGGTGTGTTCGTGAAAAAGGGAGAGGCAGTATCGGTTACGGCCGAAGGCCTGCCGCGTTCCCCGGACGGCTTGATGATCATGATCGGCCCGATGAACAGCTTCTATGACGAAAGACCCCAGGATGACCCGCAATTGGTCATTGCCAAGCAAGGGCGCACCGATTTCACGGCGAAGCGCGACGGGCTGATCTATTTCCGCTACGTCGACAGCGGCTTCAGTGCGGCTCCGCCTCCGATCGACGTGGCCATCGTGCGCGGCGGCAGTTCGATCCCCCTCTACGTCAAGGGAAAAACAAGCTTCGAAGGCTGGCGTAAAATGCTCACCGACATGCCCGGTGCGCCATTCGTCGAGATGATAAGCGAGCGTGTTGCCATTACCGCGACCCGCAAAGTCTATATGAGGGCGCCTCAGGACGACCCCGCGGAAATTCTCGACACACTCGAGCAAATTCTAGGCTGGTACGATGCGCTATCCGGCCTCGACGGTTCCTCCAAACTTCATCGGCCTTCCCGTTTGCGCACGCACTATCAGCAGGACACGGTGACACCGGCGAAGGTCTTCGACGACGGCGTATACATGTACGCAGGCAACTATTTTATGGGTGTCCCCGGCAGCAACATGGGTGATTTGCTGGACGTGAATAAGCTGCGGCAAGCGTGGTCGATCTGGCATGAAACCGGCCATATGTACCAGCAGCAAGATTGGACCTGGGGCGAGATCGTAGAAACCACGGTCAATATCTATTCGCTCAATGCCCAAGCACATTTTGGCCATCCGTCCCGCCTGAAAGAGCGCGACGACTCTACCGGCAAGACGCCGCTGGATCTGGCGGCGCGATATCTGGCGCGGAAGACGCGCGATTTCGACAATGAAAAACAGATGCGTGTCAACGCGGATGACGACGATGAGCTTTGGGCGCGGCTGGTCATGTTCGATCAATTGCGCCGGGGTCTCGGCGAGGATTTCTATCCGAAGCTTCACCGATATTATCGCGAGCATCCACTGGATGATGCCAATGAGCAGGATACGGTCAAGGTACAAACCTTCATCCTGCGTGCCAGCACGGTCGCAAATCAGGACCTGACCCGGTTCTTTTCCGATTGGGGGCTGCACATCGAGCAGGAAACCGCCGACAGATTGAAGCGTTTGAATCTGCCTCCAGCAGATCCTCAACTGTCGCGCGTTGCTCTGAATGTTGCATCACGAGGAAACTGAATGATGAAGCCGGCGGCGAGCGCGATGCCGGAGCCAGGCACGAAAGGATGCGGGGTATCGGCATTGCGTGAGGGGCTAAAGGAGGTGGATTGTGAAACGCTATAGATCACTGCCCGCAGTAACGATTGCAGCATCTGCGCTGTTGGCATGTGCTGTGCCGGCGACAGCGCAGGGCGACCTTGGCTTCGACGTCAACGTCACGCTGTCCAAAAAAGCAGCCGCCAAGCTCGCGGCTAAAAAGGAAGCGATCGTTGTCCTCGCCTCCTATTACGGCGATCCGAAGCGGGGCGCCGAGAAGCACGCCAACGAAGTCGGCCAGATCGATCTCACGCCGCAGGACGAAGAGATCGAAATAGCGGGCACAGCGGGCCACGCCCGCATCAGCGGCACAAAGGTCGACACGAAGCGTCTCGACTGGCTTGCCGGCCCTCCCGAGGTCAACGTCAACGTTGCGTCGGCGCGCAAGAGCAGTCCGGACAATCTGCTCAGCTGCGATTTCATCGACGGTCCACTAAGCGATGTCCAAAGGAAGCCTGTGACGCTTCATTGCGGATTGATCGAAGAAAATGTGGACACGAAGTTGAGGCCATAAGGCACACAAAATCATGCCGACTCGTTACCGGCGCCAACGCAGATTATCGGCGGCATGACCTGCTTTGCTCAAGGGAGGTAAAGATTCTCCATGCGGCCATTGTTCGCTATGTGTTTCGGCCTGACCATCATGTCCTTGCCTGCTGCCGCCCATGCCGAGCGTCGTTGTGGCTGGTACTCCAGCCCGACACCAGGCAACCTCGTCCTGGCCGACAGTGACGGGGATTGGTGGATCCAGATGCAGGGACGGCCGGATCCCAAAGGCATCGACAATGTGCCGGCCTTTGACGAGCGACAATTCGTCGAGACCAATGTGCCTGGTTCGGGCCACGGCTACGGATGTGCGTGCATGACCGTCGCGACCAACGCCAAGCAGCAAAAGATCACCAGAGTGATCTCGGGCCAAATCCTTCCGCTGGCGCGCTGCCGCAACGACAGATCGCTGCCTAACCCGGAGGGATAATTATTGGATATCTTATCGGACAGCCTAGTCTAGGACATCACCAACAAAAAAGCCCGGCAAAACCGGGCTTTTTCTTGGGCTCTGAACGTTATCAGAAGTTCGAAACTGGAATCTGGTGCCCAGAAGAGGACTACTCGATGAAAAATTACACCATAGGGTTCGGCGGTTGGTGTACGCAGCTGCGCCAAAAGTGTGCCGCAGTTTCTGTAGGATAGGTGGACAATTGAGACGGCCACATTGGAAGATTGCCCTGATGCCTCGAAAAGAGATGACGGCGCTCCCCCGCCGGTCGCGACCAAAGCATGGGCTTAAAGTTGCTAGCACCAGATCTGCATCGAAGATTCGACAGTCGCGTTCACCGGGGGTAGGCTGGGTTTTGGGGTTGTTCTTGGGGTCATGTCTCGCGCCTTGGTCGTTCGCGTCATGTTGTGTGTTGCATCGGTGCTGCTGGGAGCTCCGGCGGCCCATGCCGGTTTGCAGTTTCAAGTTGGGCAGACCGATTCCGGATTCCGGTATATACTCGTATCGGGTGATTTCTCGTATCAGGATGACCTATCGGTTTTCGAGGCATTGGCGCGGTCCAATGCATCAGTCGCTGTCACCCTCCAGTCCCCCGGCGGCAACATCCAGAAGGCTATGGAGCTTGGCCGCCTTATTCGCAGGCTCCATCTCAGCACGGCTCAATTCAGGGCTGTCGAGTGTGCTTCGGCCTGTTCCCTGGCGTTCCTTGGTGGCGTTGTGCGCTACGCCGAGCCGGGTTCCATCGGCGTCCACAGGTCCTCATTCAGTGGCGACATTCCCGTAAACACCAAGGACGCCGTTTCCGGCGTTCAGCAGGTGACCGCCGACATCATCACCTACATGATCGAAATGGGCGTGGACCCCGCTCTGCTTCAGCTTTCGCTGCAATATGACAGTGACGACATACGTTATCTTTCTAGGAGCGAGATGGCGAAGTACAAGGTCGTTACCTTGGAACCCGAAGCGAGCTGGCCGCCGGTCGCAAGCCAGCCACCATCTTCGACGCCATCGTCCCAGCAAGCGCCGCGACAACCCCCTGTCGCGTCTTTGCCGCCTGCTTCCACGAATCCTTCACTTGTTATTCCCCAGGCCCGCTCGGGCCGGGTTCTCCGCTCCCAGGGCGCGGCGCCTTTAAAGGCGCTCCCTGAGGTAAGATCTGCCACCCTCGTCAATGTGCGAAACGGCAGCTCAGTCGTGATCTTGGGTAATGTCGAGCGATGGTACCGCGTCCGTGCAGACGGTCAGGTCGGCTACATGCATGACACCTGGGTCTACGTCGACCAGTATGAGAGCGGCCCCTTCGGACAGCGTCATATCCAGGTCAAGAGCTTCGACAATCTTGCCGATGCGGAAGCCTATGTGCGATCGGCATCAATCCCGCTTGTCGGTTATCTCGCCACCAACGGGTGGTTCGCCATCACGCTACGCGGCACCTATGCCCAGGATACCGCTAAGAACCTAGCCAAGGCGATGAAGGAAAACGGGTCGATCCCCAACGACGCCTACGTCACTTATGGCAACAATTATGTCCGCAATGTCTGTTGCCGCTAGCCGGCGCGCTTAACAGTAAGGGCAGCACACCCCCGACCGGACCCAAAAAAGGCCGCGAAACAAGAAAAAGCCCGGCAAAACCGGGCTTTTTCTTGGGTTTCTGAACCTCATCAAAAAGTTCGAAACGGGAATTTGGTGCCCAGAAGAGGACTCGAACCTCCACTCCTTGCGGAACACGGACCTGAACCGTGCGCGTCTACCAATTCCGCCATCTGGGCTGGTGCGCGCTCATTAAGCGGGCGAGGGATGAGTGTCAACGCGCTTTTTTGAAAGCCGCGTTGCTTCTCCGCTTCAGCCCTCCAGCACTTCCTTCGATGCCACCGTGGAATCGGCGTTGAGCGTGTAGATGACCGGCACGCCGGTGCCGAGTTCGAGCTTGACGATCTCCTCGCCCGATTTGCCGTCCAGCGCCATGATCAGCGCGCGCAGCGAATTGCCGTGCGCCGCCACCAGCACGGTGCCGCCGCGCAGCACATACGGCTGCAGATCGTGCAGGTAATAGGGCCAGACGCGCGCGCCGGTATCCTTCAGGCTTTCCCCGCCGGGCGGCGCCACGTCGTAGGAGCGGCGCCATATATGCACCTGCTCCTCGCCCCATTTCTTGCGCGCATCATCCTTGTTGAGGCCGGAGAGATCGCCATAGTCGCGCTCGTTCAGCGCCTGGTCGCGAATGGTCTCGAGGTCGCTCTGGCCGACGGCGTCGAGAATATGCTGGCAGGTCTTCTGCGCCCGGATCAGCGACGACGTGAAGGCGATATCGAATTTCATGCCGCGCGCCCTGAGCTTGGCGCCGGCTTGCTTGGCCTCGGCATGGCCCAATTCGGTCAGGTCGACGTCGCGCCAGCCGGTAAAAAGGTTCTTCAGGTTCCATTCGCTCTGGCCGTGGCGCACGAGCACGAGAGTTCTCGACATATTTGCTCCTTCAAATTTTGTGGATCAAATCTTGTGGATCAGCCAATTCTGTTGATCAGATTGTCAGGCCGAGTACGTCCCGCATCGAATAGAGGCCCGGCTTGCGGCCGCGCGCCCACAGGGCTGCCTTGACCGCGCCACGGGCAAAGATCGCTCGGTCCTCGGCATGATGGGCAAGCGTGATGCGCTCGCCGGTACCGGCCAGCACCACACTGTGGTCGCCGACCACCGAGCCGCCACGCAAGCTGGCGAAACCGATCGAGCCGCTCTTGCGCACGCCGGTGTGGCCGTCGCGCACGCGAACATCGTTGCCGGCAAGTGCTACGCCGCGCCCGGCAGCGGCGGCTTCGCCGAGCAGCAGCGCAGTGCCCGACGGCGCATCGACCTTGTGCCGGTGGTGCATTTCCAGGATCTCGATGTCGAAATCGTCGGCGTCGAGCGCGCGCGCGGCCTGCTCAACCAGCACCGCCAGCAGATTGACGCCGAGGCTCATATTGCCTGACTTGACGATCGTCGCGTGCCGCGCCGCCGCCGCGATCTTGGCATTGTCTTCGGCCGAGCAGCCGGTGGTGCCGATGATATGGGCGATGCGCGCCTGCGCGGCATAGCCGGCGAATTCGACCGTCGCTGCCGGCGTGGTGAAATCGAGCACGCCGTCGGCCTTGGCGAAGGCCGGCAGCGGATCGTCGCCGATCGCCACCTCGAGCCTGCCGACGCCGGCCAGCTCGCCGGCATCCTTGCCGATATGGGGCGAACCGGCCCGCTCGATCGCGCCGGCGACACGCGCGCCCGGTATCGTGTGGATGGCGCGGATCAGCGCCTGGCCCATACGGCCGGCCGCACCCACCACCACCAGGCCCATTTCCTCCGTTTCATTGATGTTGGCGGTCGGCGTGTCACTCATGAATGTCTCCCGGCCGCCTTTTTCGCGCGACCATTTTGCGCCGCAGTCTGGATTGGCTTGGCGTCATCGACAAGCCCCAGCCCTTTCCTGCCTTGCACCCGGTGGAACCGCGCATAGACGCTGCGCGGGTCGGCCATCAGCGAGGCATGCGTGCCCTGTTCGACCAGCCGGCCCTGCTCCAGCACGATGATATGGTCGGCATTGACCACCGTCGACAGCCGGTGCGCGATGACGATGGTGGTGCGCCCTTCCATGACATGGGTCAGCGCTTCCTGGACGCGGGCCTCGGCCTCGTTGTCGAGCGCCGAGGTGGCTTCATCGAGCAGCAGGATCGGCGCCTGCCGCACGATAGCGCGTGCAATCGATACGCGCTGGCGCTGGCCGCCCGACAGCGTCACGCCGTTCTCGCCGACGGGCGTGTCGTAGCCTTGCGGCTGCTGGCGGATGAAATCGTCTGCCGCGGCCTGTTGCGCGGCGCGTTCAATCTCGGCGTCGGTCGCGCTCAGTCGCCCGTAGCGGATGTTGTCGCGGATGGTGCCTTCGAACAGATAGGGCTGCTGCGAAACATAGGCGATCGAGCCGCGCAGCGAATGCTTGGTGATCTTTGAAATGTCCTGGCCGTCGATTTCGATGCTGCCCGACTCGACGTCGTAGAAGCGCTGCAGCAGCGCAACCAGAGTCGTCTTGCCGGCGCCCCAGGCGCCGACGATCGCGGTCACCTTGCCGGCGGCGGCGACAAAGCTCAGGTCCTGGAGGACCGGCGCCTCTTCGACATAGCGGAAGGACACATTGTTGAAGCGCACTTCGCCAGAGGTGAATTTTGCCTCGGCGGCTCCCGGCACGTCACCCTGCTGCGGCTCGAGGTCGAGAAGCTCGTAGATCATGCGCGCATTGACCAGCGACTTCTCCATGCCGACCTGCATACGCGCCAGTCGCCTGGCCGGGTCATAGGCAAGCAGCAGGGCGGTGATGAAGGCAAACACCGCGCCCGGCGGCTGGCCGCCGACGGTCGCCCGGTAGCCGGAATAGGCGATGACGCCGGCGACGGCGAAGCCGGCCAGCATTTCGGAGATCGGCGTCAGCCGTTCCGAGACGCGGGCGATCTTGTTTGCCCGCTGCTCGGCGCCCGCGACGAGGCCGCCGATGCGGCGCGACAGTTCGTCTTCCAGGGTGAAGGCCTTGACGATAGCGATGCCTTGCGTCGCTTCCTGCATGGCGCCGATCAGCCGCGAGTTGATCTGCACCGATTCACGGGTGATGCGACGCACCCGGCGCATCAGATAGGTGACACTGTAGATCAAAGGCGGGCCGATCAGCAGCGACATCGCCGAGAGCATCGGGTCCTGCCAGATCATGACGCCGACCAGCGCGACAAGCGATACGGCATCGCGCGCCAGCGATGTCAGCGTCATCGACAGGAGATCGCGGATGCCGTTGACGTTCTCGTTGATCTGTGCGGCGAGCCGGCCCGAGCGGGTGTCGTTGAAGAAGCTGACGCCGAGCTTCATCAGGTGGTCGAAGATGCGGCGTTGATAGCGCGCCACCAGATTGTTGCCGATTTTGGCCAGCGTCACTGCCTGGCCGTAGCTGGCCAGCCCGCGCAGCATGAAGGCGGCCAGGATCGACACGCTGATCAGCGCGATAAGATCGCCGCGCTGTTGGTAGAATATCTGATCGATGACATCCTTCATGATCCAGGCTGTGAAGGCGGTCGTTGCCGCGATCGTCACCAGGCACAGCACGGCAAGAGCATAGTACCAGCGATAATCGCGGCTGTTCTCGGCGATGATGCGGCGGATCACTGCCACGATCTCGCTGGGACGGACTTTCCCTTTGGTTGGTGCTGGAATTGTCAAAGTTGGAGCGCTTTGTGGTTTCGGTTCGGCCGGGCTGCAATTCGGCAACCTCTTAACGCCCCAATGGCGGCTTGCCTATGGCCGGGGACGGCGAAACTTCGTCGCGGCGCAGCTTATGTCCTAGACCCGCCAGCGCCGCCCCGCCGTCTGCACGCCGAACAGCGACGGATTTCTGGCATAGGCGGCCAGCCCTAAAAGCGCCGCCAGCGGATGGGTGATGACGTAGACCGGCATGCTGCGCATCAGGGCGCTGTGCGGCGCCTTATCCTCGAAGGCGGCGCGGAAACTGCCGGTGCGCAGCGCCGGCAGGATTTTTTGCGCGATGCCGCCGGTGAGAAACACGCCGCCGCGGCTCATGAACACCAGAGCGAGGTCGCCGGCGGTGCGCCCCAGGCAGGTGACGAAGATCGACAGCGCCTCTTCGGCCACCGGATCGTTCTTTGCCAGCGCCGCGGCGGTGACCTCGGCGGGCGTGGTGAAGGGCGACGGCTTGCCGTCCGCCTTGGCCACCGCCCGGTAGGCATTGACCAGGCCGCGCCCTGACAGAATCTGTTCGCCGGAGATGCGGCCCTCGAGCTTCTCGATATGCGGAAACACCTGGAAATCGCGCGGCGAGCGCGGGCCGATATCCATATGGCCGCCCTCGCCGGGCACCGGTATCCAGTGATGCAGCGCATAAACCAGCCCGGCGACGCCGAGCCCGGTTCCCGGGCCGAGCACCACCCGCCCGGAATTCGGTTCCGGCGCGTCACCGCCGATCTTCTCCATATGCTCGTCGCCGAGCGCGACGACGGCCAGCGCCTGCGCCTCGAAGTCGTTGAGCACCACGACGTCGCTGAGACCGAGACTGGCGAACATCTGTCTCGGCTTGACGATCCATGGGCAATTGGTAAGCGGGATCTCGTCGCTTTCGACAGGACCGGCTACCGCCAGCACAGCTGAATTCGGCCGGACCGACGAGCGGTCGAGCACGGCCGACTGGATCGCCTCGTCGATCGTATTGAAGTTGGCGGTCTGCACGATCGTCGGCTCGCCGGCTTCGGAATTCGCGTCGAGCACGATCGAGAAGCGCGCATTGGTGCCGCCTATGTCGCCGATCAGGATCGGAAATCGCAACAGAGTGTCGTCGTCGCTTACGCCTGGCATGCTCTCGTCCGTTCCCGACGCGTATCGCCGGTCTCTCGTTGACTAGCGCATGACCGCAAAAAGAGAAATCGGTTTTCGAAGTGGAGATGCACAGATGCAGACAGCGAACGCGCTGTCCGCATCAGTGCCCCGGTCGTGGCCGCGGCAGCGGAATGCCGATCTCGGGGGTCGCCACAAAGGCGCTCGCCGAGGCTGGAAGCGCTGCCGCGCCGGCTGCGACCGTCGGCGGTGGCGAAGGCTCTGCCGCGGGAGCAGGTGCGGCCGCGATCGGTACGCCGTCGCCATAGTAGGTGACTGCTTCCGCCGAGGCCGGAGCCGGCGCGTCGAGCACGAACTGGCATTGCCTGGGCAGGTTCGCCATCGTCATCACGTCGCGTGCCTTCGGCTTGTCCGGATTTTTGTTGGGGCGCCACGGCTCCTCGGTGAACCACCAGGCCAGCGCCTGGTCGCAGCCATCGCCCGGCGCCGTCGCTTCCTGCGCCTTGCAGTCGGGTGACCGAGGCTGGCAGCCGATGCGAATATGGAAGTGGTAATCGTGGCCCCAGAATGGCCTGACCTTGCGCAACCAGCTGCGGTCGCCTTTGACCGTGTCGCAGAGCTTCTTCTTGATCCCTGGATTGACCAGGATGCGCTCCACTTCGGGATAGCTCGCAGCGCGCTTCAACAGCCGCGTATGCATCGGCGTCCACAGCCCGTCCTTCACCAGATGGGTCTTTTCATCGACCATCAAGGTAGCGCTGATGTTTTCGCGCTCTTCGGTCGAAAGCTTGCGGTCGGGCATCGGCGTCAGCCAGATGTCGGCGTCGAGGCCGATCTGGTGCGAGGCATGGCCGGTCAGCATCGGTCCGCCGCGCGGTTGCGAGATGTCGCCGATCAGCAGGCCCGGCCAGCCGTCGGCCGCGGCATCGCGCGACAGTTTCTCGATCAGCGCGATCATTGCCGGATGGCCCCAGCGGCGGTTGCGCGACGGTCGCATCACCTCCCAGTGCCGGCCGTCCATGGGCAGGGCGACGCCGCCGGAAAAACAGCCTTTGGAATAAAAGCCGATCGATTGCGCTGCTGCGAGTGCCGGCAGCTTTTTGGCGCCGAACAGGTCTTTTGCCCGTTGCTCGGCGCTCGCCGTCTGCACGGCAAGCGTTAGGCCGGCGACGGCCAGTGCTGCCGTCAGCAGCAGTGTTTTTCCCCGCAAGGCTCGCGTTAACGTCTTCTGCAAGCTGGACCCCTCCGCGATTTGAACCGCATCATACCACGGCCCGCGCTACGTATCGATCATGACCGTTTCATCGGGCTGCGCGCCTCGCCGTCGCGCCAGCCGCCACTCGCCCACATGGCGTCGAGAGCCGAGCGGTAGTCGGGGAAGCGAAAGCCATAGCCGGCCGCCTTGATCGCCGCGTTGGCGACACGCTTGTTCTCGCCATAGAAGGACCGCGCCATGGGCGAAAGTTGGGCGGTCTCGAACGGAATTTCGGGCGGCGGCTCGATGCCCATCAATCGGGCGGCATAGGCGACGACGTCCTGCGGCGGCGCCGGCAGGTCGTCGGTGACGTTGAAGACGCCGCCGCGATTGCCTTCGGCGAGATGCCAGAGAGCGCCGGCAATGTCGTCGCAATGGATGCGGTTGAACACCTGGCCCGGCTTGACCAGTCGCCGGGCGGTGCCGTTTTCGAGATTGACCAGGGCGTTGCGGCCCGGCCCATAAATGCCGGAAAGCCGCAGGATCGCCACCGGCCGGTCGATGTCGTGGCCCAGTTTCAGCCAATCCTGCTCGGCGGCAACCCTCATCACTGATCGCTTCGATACTGGCCGGCATTCGGCGGCCTCGTCCACCCAATTGCCGCCATGGTCGCCATAGACGCCGACGGTGGAGAGATAGGCGATCCATTCGAGCTCCGGCATGTTGGCCGCGATCACCGCGCGTGCCGCGCCCAGGACCGGGTCGCCGGCCTCGTCCGGCGCGACCGAGACGATGAGATGGGTTATCTTCCCAAGCGCATCGCCGATTTCGGAGGTCAGCGTGCCATCGAAACGCAGCGGCACGATACCGGCTTGCCGCAGCGCCGCCAATTTTCCCTGCGACCGTGTTGTACCGAAGATCGTTGTATCGGCATCCTTGTTGGCGCGGGCGAAAGCCTTGCCCGAATAACCGGCGCCGAAGATGAAAATCTGCTGTTTGGTCATGTATGCGCCTCGATAGGCTTTGGCAGGGCCAGAAGCCATTCGCCTCTCACCGCCTCGTCATGTTCTGCTTGCAAAGCGGCTGCGGCACGTTCGGCAAACTCCCGACGCGGCACCAGCCGCGACAGCGCCCATACCGCGGCTCCGCGAACCAGGGGCGAGGCGTCGTCGAGCAGCGCGCGAACGGCGCCGGCAAGCGACAAGTCCTGGGAATTGCCGGCGGCGATCAGCACGTTGCGGATAAAACGGTCGCGGCCGATGCGCTTGACCGGCGAGCCCGAAAAAAGCGCGCGGAAGGCAGCGTCGTCGAGGCGCAGCAGCTCGGCGAGCGGCGGTTCGCGCAAGTCCGCGCGGGCGGCAAGCTTTGCCTCCGAAGCGGCTTGGGCGAACTTGTTCCACGGGCAGGCAGCCAGGCAGTCGTCGCAGCCATAGATACGGTTGCCGATCTTTTCCCGGAACTCATGTGGGATCGGTCCTTTGTTCTCGATGGTGAGGTATGAAATGCAGCGCCGCGCATCGAGCCGGTAAGGCGCCGGAAAGGCGTCCGTCGGGCAGGCGTCGAGACAGGCCCGGCAGGAGCCGCAATGATCGTCCTCAGGCGCGTCCGGCACCAGTTCGGCCGTCGTGAAGATGGTGCCGAGGAACAGCCAGGAGCCATGCGTTCGGCTGACCAGGTTGGTGTGCTTGCCTTGCCAGCCAAGGCCGGCCGCCTCGGCCAGCGGCTTTTCCATCACCGGCGCGGTGTCGACAAACACTTTCACGTCCCCGCCGGCGCGCGCCACGATCTTGCCGGCGATCTCCTTCAGCCGGCCTTTCATCACGTCATGGTAATCGCGGTTCTGCGCATAGGCCGAGATCGCGCCGCGGTCGCGCTTCGCCAGCACCTCGCGTGGGTCGTGGTCGGGGCCGTAATTCATCGCCAGCACGATGATCGAGCGGACCTCTGGCCAAAGCGTCGTCGGTTTGCCTCGCCGCTCGAGCGTTTCGGCAATCCAGCCCATCGAGCCGTGAAAGCCGTCGGCAACGAATTCGGCCAGCCGTTCCGGCGCCTGCGGAATCGCATCGGGCGTTGTGACGGCAACGGCGTCAAAGCCGGCATTCCGCGCCTCGCGGTCGATCAGCGCGCGCAGCTTTGCCGTATCAGAAATCGAGGTCCGCATAATGTGACACCGGCGACAGGCCGCGCACCCGGTCGGACAGAAGCGGCCGGAACGAAGGCCGTGATTTCACCCTTGTATACCATTCGCGCGCGGCGCTGTGTTCGCGCCAGTCGATCTCGCCGAGATAGTCGAGCACCGACAGTGCTGCCGCCGCCGCGAGATCGGCATAGGTGACCTTGTTGCCGGCCAGCCAATGACGGGTGCCAGCCAGCCAGTTGGTGTATTTCATGTGCTGGCGGATATTGGCGCGGGCGGCGCGGATCGCCGCCGAATCGGGCGAGCCACCGCCTGCCGTTTCCGGCATCACCGGCTTCAGGACGCGTTCGCGCACCAGATGCCGGGTAACCTCGCTTTCCGCCTTGTTGAGGTACCAGTCGGTTAGCCGGCGGATTTCGGCGCGCTCCATCGGATCCTCGGCGAACAGCCGCTTGTCGCGCTTGAGTACGCCGCGCGTCTCGTCGAGATATTCGGCAATGACAGCTGCGCCGACGATCGGCACGTCGCCTTCGGCAAGCAGGATCGGCAGCGTGCCGGCCGGGTTCAGCGCCAGGAACTCCTTGCGCCGCGTCCACGGCTTCTCTTCGATCAGCGCCAGTTCCTCGCCATACTCGCCAAAGGCGAGGCGGACGAAGCGGCAGCTGGCGAACATCGGATGGTGGAAAAGCGTCAGCATGGTCCCGCGATAATAGAGCGCACTGGCAAATCGCCGGCTGCGCCGGTAAGTCTTGGCCGCCCGATTCAGGGGCTGTCAGGGTGCTGCGACCTATAGGGGGAGTTCCGCGCCGTGACAAGCAAGCCGTTTTCTCAAGCCCTCCCTCCAACGCCGAGGTTGCCATGGAAAGCCAGACTGTCGTTGAAGCGCTGCTGCTCGGCATGCTCGAGGGCCTGACCGAGTTTATTCCGGTGTCTTCGACCGGTCATATCCTGCTCGCCGGCCATTTCCTCGGCTTTCATTCGACCGGCAAGGCCTTCGAAATCCTGATCCAGCTCGGCGCCATATTGGCGATCCTCAGCGTCTACTTCCGCCGTCTCTGGACAATGCTGCTCGAGCTGCCCTATGACCGGCTGACGCGGCATTTCGTCCTTGGCATCCTTATCGCATTCCTGCCGGCGGCAATCATAGGCGCGCTGGCGCATGATTTCATCAAGACGGTGCTGTTCGAATCGCCGCGGCTGATCTGCATCATGCTGATCATCGGCGGCGTCATCCTGCTGCTGGTCGATCGCATGAAGCCGAAGCCGTATTACCACGATGTCGAGCGGTTCCCGACCAGGCTTTATCTGCAGATCGGGCTGTTTCAGTGCTTGTCGCTGATCCCCGGCACGTCGCGCTCGGGCTCGACGATCGTCGGCGCGCTGCTGCTCGGCGTCGACAAGCGGGCGGCGGCGGAATTCTCCTTCTTCCTTGCCATCCCGACGATGGTCGGCGCCTTCGCCTTCGATCTGTTCAAGAACCGCAATGTACTGAGCAGCGCCGACCTGCCCATCATCGCCGTCGGCTTCGTCGCCGCCTTCGTCACCGCGCTAATCGTCGTGCGCTTCCTGCTCGACTACGTCTCGCGCCATGGCTATGCGCTGTTCGGCTGGTGGCGGCTGGTCGTCGGCATCGTCGGCCTGACGGGGCTGGTAATCTGGGGGTGAGCCGGCGCGGATAGCGCAATCCCAGCCGGAACTCTATTCTTGCCCCACGCCGAGCCATACGATCTTGTGGACGTATGGTTGGCAGGGGGAAAGCATGAGCGAAGTTCTTGACGCCCTCGTTATTGGCGCCGGTCCGGCGGGGCTCGGCGTCAGCTATTTCTTGAAACGGCAGGGCCGCGACCACCGCGTGCTCGATCGAGGCCGAATCGGCGAGACGTGGCGAACGCAGCGGTGGAACTCGTTTCGACTGAATTCGCCCACCATTCGCTCCATCTTACCCGGTGATTCCTACGAGGGGCCGGAGCCGTGGGGCGCGATAACCCACCACGAGTTCGTCGCATACCTCGAAGGCTATGTCGAGCGGCACCGCCTGCCGGTAAGCACCCAAACTCCGGTGCAAGAGCTGACGAGAGACGATGGGATCTTTCGCATCACCACGACGGACAGGGCATTTCTGGCGCGCAATGTGGTGATCGCTACTGGCGATCAAAACCGGCAGGTCCGGCCACCGGGGTCGACTGATTTGCCAACCGCAATTCGCCAAGTCGATTCCTCGGCTTATCGCAACCCGGCCGAGTTCGAGAGTGGCGCGGTGCTAGTGGTCGGCAGTGGCCAGTCGGGCGGCCAGATCGCCGAGGATCTGGCGCTGGCCGGACGTGTGGTCTTTTTGGCGACCAGCCGCAACGGCCGTTGGGTGCGGCGCTACCGCGGGGGCAACATACTTAAATGGTTGACGCTGTCCGGTTTTCTCGACGTTCCGCGCAAGGAACTCGTCCTCCCCTCCGGCAAGCTGCAGGCCCGCGCGCTGGTCGGCGCGACCCATACGATCAGCCTGCAATCGCTGAGTGCGCAGGGCGTGGTGCTGCTCGGCCGCTTCAGGGGCGTGGAGAACGGCAGCCTCGTCTTCGGCGACGAACTCGACGACCATATGCGATTTGCCGACGAGGTTTCGGCGAATGCCAAGCGCCTGGTTGACGAGTACATAGAGCGCACCGGCCTCGATGCGCCACCGGCAGAGGACGATCCGGGTGAGACGATTGAACCGCGCTTGCCCGATCCGCCGATCCGCTCCCTCGAATGGACGGCGAGCGGCATCAGGTCGGTGATCTGGTGCACGGGCTTCACCGGCGATTTCTCATGGGTTCGGCTTGCCGGCGCGCTTGATGCAGCCGGCCAGCCCGTCCACGAGGATGGCGTCGGCGCTGTTCCAGGTCTCTTTTTCGCCGGCCTCGATTTCGGATCGACGCGGAAGTCGGGCACCATACCGGCCATTCCAGAGGAGGTGGCCGCCGTCGTGGAGCGGCTTGTCCAGGCGGGAGCCGACTTGCCACGGAACGGCGTCTAACCGAGCCGTCGAACGCGGGTTGTTGAACGTGCAAGAACATGACAGCTCTGGTGCGATCAAGACGACGCACGCTGCCTTTTGTCGAAACGCACCGACAATTTTCTGTAGTCCGATTGGTGCGACAGCCAGAAATCGCCGGCACCTTCGATACGGCGCTTCGATTCGCAGCCGACTGCATCCATTGCCTCCATCAGCCTGCGGCGGCCTTGACCTCGGCTGGTCGTCGTTGGGCTGGCAGCACCGGCCGTATGGGGTGAACCGGCGCAGTCATTCGGAATGCTCGCCCTGGAGACGCCAAAGGAGGTGCGTCAAGGCGCGCGATCGGTTAGCGCGTTCGCACCTTCCTCCGCGGCGCAATGTGCGCAGCAGTAGATGATGTCATCCTGTTCGACGCCATGTCCGATGATCCGGCATGCGCAGTGCGGACATATCGGAGCAAGTTTCTGGACCGCGCATTCGAAGCTGTCGAATGTGTAGGTCTCCTCGGCCATCGTCACTTTGAAAGCCTTATCGTAGTCATTCCCGCATTGATCGCATCTGGCCATAGTTCTTTTCCTTCTTTCATTGGCTTCAAGCTCGACCAACCTGTCGCGCGGCGATAGGTTCCCGCCAGGATCAGGGGGCCGTCCTATGGAGACGAGTGCGAGCCTGCGCCACGGCGCTGTTCGATCGCGCGGATCACCTCGTCGATGTCCCGCGGCTCGACGTCGAGTTCCTTCAGGCCCGGCGCGTCAATTGCTGCCACATTATCCTGACGCATAAGATCGATCTGGCTGCGCGTTATGGGGGCGGCCGGGAGGAGTTCCGCGACGCCAGCCAAGGCGTTCCATACCGCAAACGGCACCGGCATCAGCTTGACGTGCGTATCGAGCTGTCGGGCGATCTCCCGAAGCAGTTCCTTATAGGTATAGATACGCGGGCCACCGAATTCGAATATGGATGAACCCTTGTGGGTTCGCCCGTCGATCAGCCGGCTCACTGCTTCTGCGACGTCTGCCACATAGACCGGCTGAAGCCGTGTGCCACCATCGCCGAACAGCGGATAGACCGGCAGGAGGCGTATCATCCTCACAATGGTCGTGAGGAAAGCGTCGTCAGGTCCTGTCATGACGGCGGGACGCACAATGAAAGCGCCGGGAAAGGCGCTTTCCACGGCAACTTCTCCGCGCCCACGTGCCCTTATGTAATTCGAATCCGATTGAGGATCGGAGCCGATCCCTGAAATCTGGACGAACTGGTCGACCTCGCCGTTGCGCGACGCGGCAGCGAGATCGGCCGCGGCTTTCACATGGACGCGTTCAAAGGTCTGGACGCCCTGCTCGACGTAAAGACTGACGGCATTCACGATCACCTGTGATCCGGTAATGGCCGACCCGATCGAGGACGTATCCAATATATCCGCCTCGACTGCTTCGGGCATCCTTGTAATCGGGGAAAAGACCAGTGCCACGCGAGCCGGATGGCGAGATACGGCACGGACCGTGAAACCCCTTTCCAGGAGCCGCTTCACGATCCTTCGCCCGAGAAAGCCGGTTCCGCCGAACACGGTGACGATCCGTTCCGGGTTGAGATCGTCAGGATCCATTTGCCTCGCCATCCCTTGTCCTCGCATAGCTGCCACGAGGACTGCCCTGGCCGGCATTTGAACCAGCCCGTCGAACATCAGGACGATTGGAGAACAACGCCGGAACGCTTTTATTCCAGTCAGGTAGACAAACTGAACAATTGAGCGAACGCAGGTGAGCGCCGGCACATGATCGAGGGCTGCCGACGAAAAACCCCGAACGCCTCCTGCCGGACGTCCGCTTTGCGCGGCGCATCGAAGGTCAGCAAACGGCACGACTTCCTTGTTCCCATCGACGAGACGACAGGCAACATGATCTGAACCGGAGATCGCAGCAAAACCGGCCCCACTTCGGGAATAGCCTAGCTCCGCCCGTAGAAAACGTTCTCGACATGCACCGGCCAGCGCCACGGCAGCACCGCCACCATGTCGAAGCGCACCGATAATTTTCCGTAGTCGGATTGGCGCGACAGCCAGAAATCGGCGGCACCCTCGATGCGGCGCTCCGATTCGCGGCCGACTGCTTCCATTGCCTCCATCAGCGTGCGGCGCGCCTTGACCTCGACGATCAGTACCAGATCGCCGCGCCGCGCGATCAGGTCGATCTCGCCGAACCTAGTGCGGTGGCGGCGGGCCAAAATCCGATAGCCCTTCAGCATCAGCGCCGCTGCCGCCAGCCATTCACCGTGATGGCCGCGCCGGTAGGCCTTTTGCCGGCTGGCGCTCGGCCGTTCAGCCATCGCCGTCTCCGCCGGCTCCATCTCTTCCGGCATTCTTGAGGTCGAGCAGCCGCCGGTAGAGCGCCTGCTTCTGGCCACCCGTCATCTTGGCGGCTTCCGCCGCTGCCTTGGAGGCCGGCATCTCGGCGGCCAGCGAAAGCAGAAGCCGGTCGATGTCTTCAGGCTCATCAGCGACCGCATCGGCCGGGCCGACGCAAATAACGATTTCGCCTTTCGGCGTGTCTGCGGCGGCGTAGTGGCTGGCAAGCGACTGCAGGGTGCCGGTCCGCATCTCCTCGAAAGTCTTGGTCAGCTCGCGGCCGATCGCCGCCTTGCGGACACCGCCCAGTGCCTCGACCATGGCATTGAGCGTCTCGGCCAGCCGGCGCGGTGATTCGAAGAAGATCAACGTTGCCGGCACCGCCTTCAACGCTTCCAGCCGCGTCAGCCGCTGCCCGGTCTTCACCGGCAGGAAGCCGGCAAACAGAAAGGCATCCGAAGGCAGGCCGGATGCCGTCAAAGCGGCAAGTGCTGCTGATGGGCCGGGGATCGGCACGACACGAATGCCGCGTTCCAGCGCCTCGCCGACCAGCCGGTAGCCGGGGTCGGAGATGAGCGGCGTGCCGGCATCCGAGATCAGCGCCACGCTCTGCCCGGCCAGGAGTGCTGCGATCAGCTTCGGCCCGGCCTCGTCGGCATTATGCTCATGGTAGGCGGTAGTGCGGCGGCGGATGCCATAGCGATCGAGCAGCACGCGGCTGACACGTGTGTCCTCGCAGGCGACGATATCGGCGGCGGCGAGCGTTTCCAGCGCGCGAAGCGTGATGTCGGCAAGATTGCCGATCGGCGTCGCCACCAGATAGAGCGCCGGCTCGAGCGGCCGGGCGGCAATCTCGGTCTGTCCGACCACATAACTGCGTTTGGCCAATTCGCCGGTCACCTGCACAACTCCGTTCGACCCTGTTTGGCACGGCTCACGCTTGGTTGCAAAAGTCTGGGTTGCGAACGCCCGGGTTCTAAAAGGGATGCCGATGTGAACCGGCCGCCATGCCTTCGCCATAGTAGGGAACGAAACCGTTGCCGGCGAATTTTACCCCTGATCTCGGGAGGAGCAGGATGGACAGCCTGGCGATACAGGACGTTTTCGAACCCTACTATGCCGGCCGCAAGCGCTTTGCCGCGCCATGCTCTTCGGCCCGGCCTGCCGAAGCCGTAGATGGCAGAGCCAAGAAGCCGCTTGCACGCCAGCGATCGGCAGAGAGCAAGCCCGCAACCGAAACCGACAGCACGACGGAGCACTGACCGGACGATGCCCAATCGATTCGACATTTTCATCACCCGCCTCGAAACAAAAAGCGCCCGCGACGGTGCAGCATCACATCCCACAGACGACCAGCACCATGCCTCGCGTGACAAAAGCGAGATCAAGCCGGCCCGTTCCGGAGAGACCAGCGAAAAAGATCGCGCCAAACACCGCCACAAGCACGAGGCTTGACCCCCGCAAACCTTAGTGATTGGTCGAGGCAGTTCTCGAAGCGCGGTTGCGATGCCCCGCGACGTATCATTCAACCCAGATACTTGGAGACACGCGCCTCCAGCAGGCCCACCAGAGCCGGGTCCATGAACGCATAGTCGTCGGGAATATCGAGGCAGATTACTCGAGCCTTTTTCAGGCTTGTCTTGAATTTCTGCTGCAGTTTGGCGCGGTGCGTTTTTTCCATCACGAAGATGATGTCGGCCCAGGCGACGAGTTCATGCGTCAACGGAGTGTCGGCATCGTGATTGGTGCCGGCCGAAGCGACCTCGATGTCCCGCCGCTTGGAAAACACCTGCTCCGCCGTCGGGCTGCGCAAGCGATTCTGGCTGCAGATGAAGAGAACGTTCTTCAACGTGCTATCTGGCCAGATCCGCCACGACCGCATCGAGCACGATCATGCCGGCCGGCGTGGCGCGCAGGCGGGCATTGCCGATTGGCGCCACCAGGCCTTCGTCCTGCAGCACCGACAGCCGTGCCGTCGACAGGCCGCGCCCTGAAAATGCCTCATAGCGGGAAAGGTCGATGCCTTCGGCCAGCCTCAGTCCCATCAGCAGGAACTCGTCGGCCTCTTCGGACCGCGTCAGGATCTCGCCGCCGGTAACGCCATGGCCCTTGGCCTCGACCAGATTGGCCCAGGTCTCCGGCATTTTCTCGGCGATCGTCACCACGCGCCGCCCGCTCTCGACGAAGCGGCCGTGCGCACCGGGACCGACGCCGACATATTCGCCATAGCGCCAATAGGTGAGATTGTGCCGGCTTTCGGCGCCGCGCCTGGCGTGGTTGGAAATCTCGTAGGCCGGCAGTCCGTGTGCGGCGGTGATCTCCTGCGTCAGCGCGTAGAGATCGGCGGCAAGCTCATTGTCTGGAATGATGAATTTCCTGGCCGCATGCAGTGCATGGAACGGCGTGCCTTCCTCGATGGTCAGCTGGTACAGGGACAGATGGTCGGCGGCGTGGCCGATCGCCTGCTCGAGCTCCGTCTGCCACGCCTCAGGCGTCTGGCCGGGTCGCGCGTAGATCAGGTCGAAGGACAACCGTGGGAAAATCTCGCGCGCCAGGCCGATCGCATGCAGGGCCTCATCGACATTGTGCAAACGGCCGAGAAAGCGCAGATCCTTGTCGTTCAGCGCCTGCACGCCAAGCGACACCCGGTTGACGCCGGCCGCGCGATAGCCGCGAAAGCGCTCGGCCTCGACGGAGGAAGGATTGGCCTCCAGCGTCACCTCGATGCCGTCGGGCACCGTCCAGTTCTTCGCCACGGCATCCAGCACCGCCGCCACGGTCTGCGGCTTCATCAGCGACGGCGTGCCGCCGCCAAGAAAGATGCTGGTCACCTCGCGCGGCCCGGTGCGACCGCGCATCGTCGCCAGCTCGGTCTCGAAGGCGCGGGCAAAACGCTCCTGGTCGACCGGCTGGTGGCGGACATGGCTGTTGAAGTCGCAATAGGGGCATTTGGCCGCGCAGAACGGCCAGTGGACGTAGACGCCGAAACCAGGCCTGCGGTCGAGCAGCATGGTCATGCGGCGGCCAATCGGGCTTGGGCGAATTTCTGGAAGGCGCGGGCACGGTGCGACAATGCGGTTGGCTGGCCGGGCCTCCAGCCATGCTTTTCCTCCGCGCTCATCTCGCCGAAGGTCTTTTCGAACCCGTTGGGCAAGAACACCGGATCGTAGCCGAAGCCGAGCTCGCCGCGTGGCGGCCACACCAGCGTGCCGTCGACCTCACCGCGAAAATATTCCGCCTGGCCATCGGGAAAGGCCAGGCAGATGACCGCGACAAAGCGGCCCTTGCGCTGGGCAGGCGTGATCGCGCCAACTTCTTGCAAGGCCACTTCCGTGCGCTGCATGGCCATGCCGAAGTCGCGGGAGCCGTCCGGCGTCTCAGCCCAGTTGGCGGTGTAGACGCCGGGTGCGCCGTCGAGCGCATCGACACACAGGCCGGAATCGTCCGACAGCGCCGGCAATCCAGTGGCCTTGGCGGCAGCCAAGGCTTTTATGAGGGCGTTCTGCTCGAAAGTGGTGCCGGTCTCGTCCGGCTCCGGCAAGCCGTATTCCTTTGCGGACTTCGCTTCTATGCCGAATGGCGCCATCAGATCGGCGAATTCCCGCAATTTGCCGGCGTTATGGCTGGCGACGACGATCTTATGCCCGTCAAGCGAGTGAACAGTTGGCGAATGAACAGCTGGCGAATGCATCAGGTGCCCCAGATTCTTGGCTCGGCGAATTCGATCGAATTGCCCGACGGGTCGCGAATATAGATCGAGCAGCCGCCCTGCGGCCATTCGAACTCGCTTTCGATGGCGATTTTTTTCGCCTCGAGATGCGCTTTCCAGCGTGGGATTTCATCCGCGCTTGCGGCGAAGCAAAGATGGCCCTCGCCGACCGCGCCATGCGGCGGTACTTTGACCTTGGCGTCGGCCGGCGGCGGCACTTTGGTCGCCTCGGCATTGAAGATAAGCAGCACGCCGTCGCCGCAGCGGAAGAAGAGATGCCTGCCATCGACCTTGCCGAGCAGATCGAGCCCGAGCACGCCCGAATAGAACCGTTCCGCGGCAGCAAGGTCCGTCACGTAGAGTGCTGATTCCAGGATTGCGGAAGGAGTCACAGGATCGCCAATCTCATCAATATTGAAGGCAGCTAAGCCACCGCCATTTGCTGCAAGCTGACCAGGCGCTGAATACCTTTCTTGGCGAGCTCCATCAACGCCGCGAACTGCTCTTCCGAGAACGGCTCGCCCTCGGCCGTGCCTTGGATCTCGACGATGCCGCCTTTGCCGGTCATGACGAAATTGGCGTCGGTGCCGGCCGAGGAATCCTCGATGTAGTCGAGATCGATGACCGGCTGACCATCATGGATGCCGCAGGAGATCGCCGCGACATGATCCTTCAGCACCTTGCCCAAGCTCGCCATCTGGCGGGCTTCCATCCAGCGCAGGCAGTCGTAGAGCGCCACCCAGCCGCCGGTGATCGAAGCGGTGCGCGTGCCGCCGTCGGCCTGGATCACGTCGCAGTCGACGGTGATCTGCTGCTCGCCGAGGGCCTGCAGATCGACCACGGCGCGCAGGGAGCGGCCGATCAGCCGCTGGATCTCCAGCGTGCGGCCGCCTTGTTTGCCAGCCGAAGCCTCGCGGCGCATGCGCTCGCCGGTCGAACGCGGCAGCATGCCGTATTCCGCCGTCACCCAGCCCTTGCCGGAGTTGCGCATCCAGCCCGGCACCTTTTCCTCCAGGCTGGCCGTACACAGCACATGCGTGTCGCCGAACTTCACCAGGCACGAGCCTTCCGCATGCTTGGAGACGCCGCGCTCGAAGGAGATGGGGCGCATTTCGTCGAATTGGCGTTTGGAAGGGCGCATTCAGGCTTCTTTCTTTCTTCGGAATCTTGGCCGGGGAATCTTGGCCGGCTTGTAGCCGCACGGGACGTGAGGCGCAAAGGAAAATGGACCGGTTGCGCCGCCGCCGCGGAAGTCTATATCTTCGGGGCGGAGGTTTGGCTCGAAATGACAAAGGCAGTCGATCCCGGCTCGCAGTCGCACGTGCTCCCGTCGCACGCGCTGCAATCGCCCGCGCTTCAATCGCTCGACATGCGTTCGCGCGACATCTTCCGGCGCATCGTCGATTCCTATTTGAGGGATGGCGAGCCGGTCGGTTCGCGCAGCCTGTCGCGCATCCTGCCGTCGTCGCTGTCGCCGGCCACCATCCGCAATGTGATGAGCGACCTTGAGCATCTCGGTCTGATCTATGCGCCGCACATTTCGGCTGGCCGGCTGCCGACCCAGGCAGGCCTGCGCTTCTTCGTCGATGCTTTCATGGAACTTGGTGACCTCTCCGACGAGGAGCGCCGCACCATCGAGGCGCAGGTGCGCGCCTCCGGCTCGGGCGCGACGCTGGAGCATATGCTGACCGAGGCCAGCCAGATGCTGTCCGGCATGTCGCGCGGCGCCGGCCTCGTGCTCGCCGCCAAGAATGAGGTGGCGCTTAAGCACATCGAATTCATCCAGCTCGAGCCGACCAAGGCGCTGGCCGTGCTGGTCTCGCAGAACGGCGACGTCGAAAATCGCGTCATCGATCTGCCCGCCGGCATCACCATCTCGCAATTGCACGAAGCCTCCAACTTCCTCAACGCCCATATCCGCGGCCGCACCCTGGCCGAGGCGCGGGTCGAGATCGCCCGCATCAAGGAAGAGACCAGGGCAGCCCTCGACACGCTGTCGCAGGATCTGGTCGAGAAGGGCCTGGCGGTCTGGGCAGGCGCTGAAAGCGGCGTGCCTGGGCGGCTTATCGTGCGCGGCCGCGCCAATCTCCTGGAAAACGTCACTGCCCAGGCCGACATAGAGTTGTTGCGGCATCTGTTCGAGGATCTGGAGACGCAGGATGGGCTGATCCAGCTTCTCGACCTCGCCGAGGAAGGCCCGGGCGTGCGTATATTCATCGGTTCGGAAAACAAGCTGTTTTCGCTGTCTGGCTCCTCGCTGGTAGTGGCGCCCTATCGCGACAAGGACGCACGCGTCGTCGGTGCGCTCGGCGTCATCGGGCCGACGCGGCTGAATTATGCGCGCATAGTACCGATGGTCGACTATACCGCGCAGCTGATTTCGCGCATGCTGAGCTAGGAGCCGCCGCGGGCCTGCCGCAAGGAGGAGAAAAGAATGGCGCTGGAATCGTTCAAGGCCCAGATCAGTCTGCTGCTCGAAGAAATGATCAACCAGCCAGAGGATCAGCACGAGGTGCAAGAGCAGTTGCGCGAGAAGCTGCAAGAGATGCGGGCGATGGGTTTGCCGCTGCCGGCCGATCTGGTCGCGCTGGAAAAGCGCCTCGACGACGACTTTTACGCCTCTGGCAACTGAACGGGTTCGGCTTCAAATCCTCGTGTGCTGGACGACCGCTTGGAACGATCAATGCCTGATGCCGTTTGCCCTGTTCGAGGCGAATCCCGGAGGACGTTGATGATCCGATCTGGCGGCTTTGCGGCCGTTGCCGCTGCCCTCCTTGTTGCGACACCGGCAGCCGCCCAGCAGGCGGACCAGAATGTGCTCAAAGGCGAAGCCGCGTTCGGCGATTGGCACGCCGACAGGCCTGGCGTCCGCCGCCTGATCGGGCCGCAAGACATGCCGGCAGCCGACCCCGCCCAATCCGCTTCGAACGGCGCCGGCGTGGCGGAACGGCCCGAAAGCGCCAAGCCAGAATTGCCGCCGGGCTTTTCGGCTGAAATGATCGCATCCGGCATCGTCAATCCACGTGTCGTGCGCGTCGCTCCGAATGGCGACCTGTTTGTTGCCAACAGCCATGCCGACCAAATACGCGTCTATCGTCTCGCCGAGGGCAGCGCCAAGCCCATCGAGAAAGCGATCTTCGCCAAGGGGCTCAATTATCCCTACGGCATCGCCTTCTATCCGCCAGGAGACAAACCGCAATGGGTTTATGTCGCCAACAGCGACAGCATCGTCCGCTTCCCCTATCGCGACGGCGACCTGAAGACATCCGGCAAACCAGAAACCATTGTCGCCAAAATCCCGTCGGGCGGTCACACGACCCGCGACATCGCCTTTTCGGAGGACGGCAAAACCCTTTATTTGTCGGTTGGCTCCGCCTCGAACGTCGCCGAGGACATAGGCAAGGAGCCGGATAGCGGCCTCGACGCCTGGGCCAAATCAAAGCCGCTCGGGGCGGCCTGGGGCTCCGAGGACGGCCGTGCCGACGTGCTCGCCTTCGATCCGGATGGGAAAAACCCCCGAACGGTCGCCACCGGCCTGCGCAACTGTACGGGCATGACTGTGCAGCCCGCCACCGGCGCATTGTGGTGCGTCGTCAATGAGCGCGACGAACTCGGCGACAACGTGCCGTTCGAATTTGCAACTGCGGTCAAGGACGGCGGATTCTATGGTTGGCCTTGGTACTACATCGGCAATAACGAGGATTCCCGCCATCAGGGCGAGCGGCCAGACCTCGCCGGCAAGGCCACTGTCCCCGATGTATTGATGCAGGCGCATTCGGCGCCGATGAACATAGCCTTCTACGACGGCAAGAACTTTCCGACGGATTACCAAGGTGACGCTTTCGTCACCATGCATGGTTCGTGGAACCGTGGCGCCAGGACCGGCTACAAGGTGGTGAGGCTCAAATTCAGGGATGGCAAGCCGACCGGCGAATATGAGGACTTCATGACCGGCTTCGTCATCTCGAACGACGCCGTCTGGGGCCGCCCGGTCGGTGTCGCGATGGCCAAGGACGGCTCGCTGATCGTCACCGAGGACGGCAACGGCACCATCTGGCGCGTTACCTACGAAGACGGCCGCTCCTGAACGGCGGTGGCGCCTGCTGCGCTGGCGCAATCGAATTCGGGCCGAGGGAATTCACCCAACCTCAACATTGTGCGACAAGCGCGAATCATGACACTCACCGGGTTCCTCGCCTATAGCGCCGCCCTCGGCATCGCCGCAGCCATCCCCGGCCCAGGCGTCACCGCGCTTGTTGCGCGTGCGCTGGGTTCCGGCTTCCGCTCTTCGCTCGCCATGTCGTTCGGGCTGATGCTCGGCGACCTGACCTATCTCACTGCCGTGGTGCTCGGCCTGGCTTTCGTCGCACAAACCTTCGGCATTGTCTTCCTGGCCATCAAATGGCTGGGCGTCGCCTACCTCGCTTTTCTTGGCTGGCGTTTCTGGACGAGCGGCATCACGCCGGAGACGGTAGAGGCGAAGAAAGGCAAGGGCGGCTTGGCATCCAGCTTCGTAGCCGGCCTCGCGGTCACGCTCGGCAATCCGAAGACGATGATCTTCTATCTCGCCATCACCCCGACCATCGTCGATCTGAAGACGATCACGCTGGCCGATTACGGCATCCTGGTCGCGATCACGATCGTCGTCCTGCTCGTGGTGCTGGTGCCCTATCTGGCGCTGGCGGCCAAGGCGCGCTGGTTCCTGAAGTCGCCGCGGGCGCTGAGGGCACTCAACCGCACCGCCGCCGGCTTCATGGTCGGTGCGGCCGCGGCAATTGCCGCCCGCCAATAGATCTCTTTCACCAATCCGCCCAACGATTGCCACGCCTTGCAAGGGCGGGGGTATTCAGCACGAACTTCACTCGGATATTTTTCGATCGACAGCCTATCTTGCGCGGTGGATGGCTCTATCCTATGCCCGCCCCGACTCTTGCCGCTTGACCTTTGGGAGGAAAATCAATGAACAAGCCCGCCACCCCCACACACGTGCCCGGCCGTGGCCGCATCTACAATTCGATCACCGAGACGATCGGCGACACACCGCTGGTGCGGCTTGATAAATTCGCTAGGGAGAAGGGTGTCGTCGCCAATCTGCTGGCCAAGCTCGAATTCTTCAACCCGATCGCCTCGGTCAAGGACCGCATCGGCGTGTCGATGATCGAGGCATTGGAGGCTTCGGGCAGGATCACGCCCGGCAAGACCACTCTGATCGAGCCGACCTCGGGCAATACCGGCATCGCGCTCGCCTTTGCCGCCGCCGCCAAGGGCTACAAGCTGATCCTGACCATGCCGGAAACCATGTCCGTCGAACGCCGCAAGATGCTGGCGCTGCTCGGTGCCGAACTGGTGCTGACCGAAGGGCCGAAAGGCATGAAGGGCGCCATCGCCAAGGCGGACGAGCTGGCGGCAACGCTGCCCGACGCTGTCATTCCGCAGCAATTCGAAAACCCGGCCAATCCGGAAATCCATCGCCGCACCACGGCCGAGGAAATCTGGAACGACACCCATGGCGAAGTCGATATCTTCGTTGCCGGCATCGGAACCGGCGGCACCATCACCGGCGTCGGCCAGGTGCTGAAGAAGCGCAAGCCCTCGGTGCATGTCGTCGCCGTCGAGCCGGAAGCCTCGCCGGTGCTGTCGGGCGGCCAGCCAGGCCCGCACAAGATCCAGGGCATTGGCGCCGGCTTCGCGCCAAAAATCCTCGACACGACGATATATGACGAGATCGTCAAGGTCTCGAACGAGGATTCGGTTGCCAATGCACGGCTCGTCGCTCGGCTCGAAGGTGTGCCGGTCGGCATCTCGTCGGGTGCCGCCCTGCAAGCGGCGATCGTCGTCGGCTCGCGGCCCGAGAACAAGGGCAAGAACCTCGTCGTCGTCATCCCCTCCTTCGCCGAGCGCTATCTCTCGACGATCCTGTTTGAGGGATTGGGCGCTTAGACACGAGCGTTTTTGACCGGTTCGTAGCGATCCTTCGCGATGCCCTCCGGCATCAAACGTTCTGTATCAACGCTTCGGCGTGGACCGCTGAAAAACCACCTGTGGCGGGCGTCGTTCGCTTTGAGCGGCGGGTCACTTCCGTATCAAATCGTCGCTGCCTGGCGGAGGACTTCATGTACAAGCTCTATACGCGTGCCAATACCGGCGGCTTTGTCGTCGAGGCGGCGCTCGCTTTGGCAGGTGTGCCTTTCGACCGGATCGACGTTCCGAAGGGCCGACTCGACCAGGCCTTTTTAGACATCAGCCCCTTGAACCAGGTGCCGGTGCTGGTCTTGCCGGACGGACGCTCGATGACCGAGTCGGCGGCAATCTGCATTCTGCTCGCCGAACGCCACCCGGAAGCAGCTCTAGCGCCGGCAGCGAACACACCTGACCGTGCTGACTTCCTGCGCTGGATGTTTTTCATGTCCTCCGTCATCTATGCGGCCAACCTGCGGTTCTACTACGCTGATCGCTACACGGCCGACGCTGGCGGCGTGGATGCCGTCAAACAGACGGCGGTCTCGGAAATGGATCGCAGCTTCGCCATTCTCGATGCCGCCCTCGAAGGCCGGGACTGGCTGGCCGGCGACCGGCTCTCGCTGGCCGACATCTATCTCGTCATGTTGGTGGCCTGGCATCCGGAGGTCGCGACGGTTCCAACCGCTTGGCCGAATATCGAACGCCTGTGGGCCAATTTGCGGGAACATCGGGTAATGAAGAGGCTGAATGCTTCCCACGACATGTGGCCGGCCTAAGCACTCCGCCTTGTCTCAGTGTCTTTCCGCATGGCCGAGCCCTGCCCGTCGTTCCTGCAGGAACCGGCGCACGGCCGGATCGCGTTCGAGGCCGATAGCCCGGTCATAGGCCTCGCTCGCTTGCGGAACTTTGCCGAGTCTGGCCAGCAGGCCCGCGCGGGCGGCCCAGTAAGGTTGATAGTCATACAGCCGCTTGTCGCCGCTGAGTTGGTCAAGCGCGCCTAATCCTGCCGAAGCACCTTCGGCCTCGGCAATCGCCACCGCACGGTTGATCGCCACCACCGGCGAGCCGGCAATCACCGACAGCGCGTCGTAGAGCTCCTTGATAGCGACCCAGTCGGTACAACCGGTCAGCCGCCGTGTCGTATGGGCGGACTGCACGGCGGCCTCGAGCTGATAGCGGCCGACAACGCCCTTGGCGGCCGCGCGCCCGAGCAGCGCCTCCGCTTCATCGATCAGGGTGTCGTCCCACAATGCAAGATCCTGCTCGGCCAGCGGCACATAGTCACCCGCCGCATTGCGCCGGGCTGCACGCCGCGCCTCGGCGAACAGCATCAGCGCCAGCAGGCCGAGTGCTTCCGGCTCATCCGGCATCAGCGAGGCGACCAGCCGGCCGAGCCAGATGCCTTCGGTCGCGAGATTGCGGCGCCGCGTTTCGGTGCCGGCCGGGTCGGACCAACCTTCGGCAAACGCCGCGTAGATTGCTTCCAGAACGGTGCCCAGCCGCTCGCCGAGCTCGGCCCGCTCCGGCACGCGGAACGGAATGCCTGTCTCGCGAATGCGCATTTTGGCGCGCACCAGGCGCTGGCTCATCGTGGCTGGCGAGACAAGAAAAGCCGAGGCGATGGTCGCTGCGTCGAAGCCCAGGACCGTCTGCAGGATCAGCGGTGCTCGCACGCCGGCCTCGATTGCCGGATGGGCACAGGCAAACATCAGCCTGAGCCGCTCGTCCGGCAGGTCTTCCTCGGCCATGCGCGCCTCCATCTCCTCGGCGATCAGTCTGAGGTGGTCGCGGCCCGCCTCGCGTGTCAGCCGCCGTCTGACCGCGTCGACGCGGCGCTTGCGTGCCACCGCCAGCAGCCAGGCTTCCGGCTTGTCGGGCACGCCCGCCTGTGGCCAACGTTCGAGCGCCGCAGCAAAGGCATCGGCCAAGGCGTCCTCGGCAGCGGCCACGTCGCGCGTGCGCGCGGCGAGATAGGCGACCAGCTTGCCGTAGCTTTGCCGGGCGGCCGCTTCCGCCGCCGCCCGCGCGACCTCGGGGTGATTGTCCATCACATGGTCATTTCTCAGACAGGTACTCCGTCATTTCCCAGATCGGCCGTACCTCGATCGTGCCGGTGCTGGCGCCCGGACAACGCGCCGCCCATGCGATCGCGGCATCGGCGTCCTCAGCCTCGATCATGTAAAAACCGGCAAGCTGTTCCTTGGTGTCGGCATAGGGGCCGTCGAGCACATTGGTCTTGCCGTTGGCCATTCGCACCGAGGTGGCGGCTTGGGTTGGTTTCAGCCGGTCACCGGCGAGCCACGCGCCGGATTTCTTCAACGCTTCGGTATAGGCGCCATACGCGGCGCTGATCTCGTAGGTCTTCTCGCTCGGCGTGGTGGCCATCGAGGCTTCGTCGTTGTAAATCAAAAGCATATATCGCATCGTCTTCTCCCGTTTCTAAGGCCGCATCGTTGCGAGCCGGACGTATGTCGCGCGGCCCTGCCCGATTTCGACAGGCGCTGGAAAAATCTTTCGGCCGCGATGCGATCTCGCGCAAGCGCCGATGTGCTGGGGCACTGCTTAGCCGTTCGTCTAATCGCTGCTATTGCGGGTTGGCATTTCCCGCCCGCTGTCTAAACTCGCCTCGCTTCGTGCCGCAGAGGAGGGCACGGCGGCGAATTTTCAGGGAGGAAATCGCATGCTCAATTTCAGGACGAAATTTGTTGCAGCCGGCGTGCTGTCGCTGTCGCTTGGCCTTGGCGCGGTATCGGCCAAGGCACAGGAATTCATCAACGTGCTGACCGGCGGCACGTCCGGCGTCTACTATCCGCTCGGCGTCGCGCTATCGGAAATCTACGGCAAGGGCATCGAAGGCGCGCGCACCCAGGTGCAGGCAACGAAAGCGTCGGTCGAAAACCTCAACCTGCTGCAGCAAGGCAAGGGCGAGATCGCCTTTGCGCTCGGCGATTCCGTCAAGCTGGCCGCCGAAGGCAACACCGAAGCAGGCTTCCCAGGCAAGCTCGACAAGCTGCGCGGCATTGCCGCCATCTATCCCAATTACATCCAGATCGTCGCCAGCAAGGAGTCCGGTATCAAAACGCTAGCCGATCTCAAGGGCAAGAGCCTTTCGGTCGGCGCGCCGGCCTCAGGCACCGAGCTCAACGCCCGCACCATTTTCGCCGCTGCCGGGCTGAAATACGAAGACCTCGGGCGGATCGAATATCTGCCCTTCGCCGAATCGGTGGAGCTGATCAAGAACCGCCAGCTCGACGCCACGCTGCAGTCGGCCGGCCTTGGGGTCGCGTCGATCCGTGATCTCGCCACCTCAGTGCCGGTAAACATCGTTGCCGTGCCGGCGGAGGACGTCGCCAAGATCGGCTCGCCCTATCTTTCCGTGGTCATCCCCAAGGGCACCTATGAGGGCCAAACCGAGGATGTCGCGACCGCCGCCGTCGGCAATTTCCTGATCACCAGCGCCGATGTCTCCGACGAGACCGCCTACCAGATGACCAAATTGCTGTTCGAGCATCTCGACCAACTCACCGCTGCCCACGCCGCCGCCAAGGCGATCGACCCGGCCAAGGCGCTCGACGGCATGCCGGTGCCGCTGCATCCAGGCGCCGAGAGGTATTACAAGGAAAAGGGATTGGTGAAATAAGGAGCCATCCCCCCTTGAGGAGAAGGTGAACAGCTGCCGAAGGCGGATAGACGGGTGGGGTCGGTTGAGGCCGCGCACTGCCGCACCCACCCCCACCCGCCTCGCTTCGCTGGAGCGCCCCGCCAGGAACCTCGCTAATGACCGTAACCCCGACCGTTCTTTCCCCCACAGCGGAAGCTCCTGTCGAAGGATTGCCGCCGGGCTTCGGCGAAGGCATCGCCGGCAAGGCGGCTTTTTTTATCGCCATCGCCTTCTCCATCTTCCAGGTCTACATCGCCGCCTATGGCAGCCTGCCGAGCCAGGTCGTACGCGCCATGCATGTCGGCTTCCTGCTGCTGCTCGGCTTTGCCCTAATCGCCAATCTGCGCGCCAAAAGCGTCCCGGCGAAAGCAGTGTTCTGGACGCTCGGCGTGCTTGGCTTCGCCACCGGTCTGTACAATTGGGTGTTCTATGCCGACCTCATCCGCCGCTCCGGCTTTCTCACCACGCCTGACCTGATCGTCGGCGCGGTGCTGGTCGTGCTGGTTTTCGAGGCGGCGCGGCGGTTGATGGGGCTGCCGCTTGCCGTCATTGCCTTCATCTTTCTCGCCTACGCATTTGCCGGCAATCATCTGCCGCCGCCTTTCATCCATCGCGGCTATGATTTCGCCCAGCTCGTCGACACCTTCGCCTATGGCACCGAAGGCATCTACGGCACGCCGATCTATGTCTCGGCCGCCTACATCTTCATCTTCGTCGTTTTCGCCGCCTTTCTTGAGCGCGCCGGCATGATCGCCCTGTTCAACGACTTTGCGCTTGGCCTGGTCGGCTCATGGCGCGGCGGCCCGGCACAGGTCTGCGTGCTGTCCTCGGCGCTGATGGGCACCATTTCCGGCTCCGGCGTCGCCAATGTGGTGGCCAGCGGCCAGTTCACCATCCCGCTGATGAAGCGCTTCGGCTTCCGCTCGGCCTTCGCCGGCGCCGTCGAGGCGACCTCGTCGATGGGCGGCCAGATCATGCCGCCGGTGATGGGCGCGGTCGCCTTCATCATGGCCGAGACGCTCAACATCCCCTATGCCGCGGTGGTCAAGGCGGCGATCATTCCGGCGCTGCTCTATTTTGGCGCCTGCTTCTGGCAGGTGCACCTGGAGGCCGGCAAGGCCGGCCTGCACGGAATGGCCAAGGCCGACCTGCCCAATCCGTGGGATGCGGTGAGACAACATTGGCCGCTGGTACTGCCGCTCGCAGCACTGATCTACCTGCTGTTTGCCGGCTACACACCGGTGTTCGCCGGCACCATGGGCCTGGCGTTGACCATTGTGCTTATCCTCGGCACGCCGCTTGCGGCATCGATCGGGTCGCTCGCCTTCCGCATCGTCTTCTGGCTGGCGCTCGGGCTTGCCGCGGCTTCCTTCATGAAATTCGGCGTCAACATCCTCAGCCTGGTCATCGCCGTGCTGGTCGTCGCATGCCTCACTTTCAAAGGCGGGCGCGAGACGCTGCGCATATGCGTGGATTCCCTTGCCGAGGGAGCAAAGAACGCTCTGCCGGTCGGCATTGCCTGCGCCATTGTCGGCATTGTCATCGGCACGTTGACGCTCACCGGCATCGCCTCGACCTTCATCGGCTGGATCATCTCGATCGGCGAGAACAATCTGTTCCTGTCGCTGCTTTTGACCATGCTCACCTGCCTGGTGCTCGGCATGGGCATACCGACCATTCCCAACTACATCATCACTTCGTCGCTGGCCGGGCCGGCGCTGCTGTCGCTCGGCGTGCCGTTGGTGGTCAGCCATATGTTCGTCTTCTGTTTCGGCATCATGGCCGATCTCACCCCGCCTGTGGCGCTGGCCGCCTTCGCCGCCGCACCCATGGCCAAGGAAAGCGGCCTCAAGATCGGCATCCAGGCCACCAAGCTTGCCATTGCCGGCTTCGTGGTGCCGTTCATGGCGGTCTATACCCCGGCGCTGATGCTGCAGGACCCCGGCCCGATCGCCGCCCATTTCGGCTATCCCGTCGAGGTCGCCTATATCGTCATCAAGGCCTGCATGGGCATTGTCCTTTGGGGCGCCGCCGCCGTCGGATTTCTCGCCCGGCGCATGGCCTGGTGGGAACGCCTCGTCGCCTTCGCCGCCGGCGTGCTGCTGGTTGCTGCACTGCCGCTCACCGACGAGGCGGGCTGGGCGCTGTCTCTTGCCTGGATCGGCTGGCACTGCTGGCGCGCGCGACAGGCTTCGCTGGCCAACTCGGCATGAGCCTCTGCATCGTCGCGGCCGGCAAGACGGTGACGCTCGCGGTCGCTGCCTTCACGCTGTCCTGGGTGCATTCGGTGGAGAAGACCCAGTGGCAGGAAGACTGGAAGGTGCTGCCGTCCGGCCTGGAGCTGGTCGAGGCCCGCATCAAGGGATCGGGCGCCGGGATGGAGCCGCCGCAAGGCTCGGTGCTGAGAAACGGCTGGTGGGTTTATGCGCCCAAGGTCGGGCCACAGCGGCGCCTCGTGCTCGCCGCCTCGGGCGCCACGGGTCAGGGCTGGACGCTGTGCACGGCGCGGGACTGTCGCGAACTGGCCAAGCTGGCAGGCGGCACGATCTCGCTGGAGCCGTGCGGGTCGGAGGGCTCCAGCCAGCCGCGGTAGCGGGCGATCATGCCGGCAAGCGGATGCGAGATCTCGACATGGAAGCGGAAGCGGCCATCCTCCACCGTTTCGTAGGAAGTCGAGCGTGGACCGAGCCACATCGGAAGCGGCAGGCCAAAAAAGCTCCAGCGGTGCAAGACCAGTGCCAGCCGGCCGTCTTCGGCAACCAACGCCATCGCGAAGGTCAGCGGGCCGAAGCGTTCGCACAGCAGGCGCTGCGATCGACCCCGGCCTGCGAACTGTAGGCTCGAAAAACTGTGCCTGCCGAATGTCCGGGTCCAGGTCTCGCCGTCCTTGTCGGTGTCGAAGCGGACATGAACCGGGATGTCCTCGCTTGCCCCGGGGGAAGCCGACCATCCAGGCCATTAGCCGGCCAAGAACATTGCGCCCGCGTTCGACGCGCGCACGACCTGCGGCGGTGATCGTACGGTCATGCATTGACCGAATTGCCTCGGGAAGGCCTTGCCAGGCATTGCCGAGCAGCTCGGCATAAAGCGGCTTGTCCTCGTCCGCGGTCCCATTCCTGAAGCCGGCGTAGATCGTCCGCCCGGCGAACAGGGCCTCATAATCCCGGAGCTCCAAATCGCGCACCGCCGCCCGTGCGCCCGGCGCCGGCTGTTGTCCGGCCAGCGCTTTGCGGACCAGAGCTTCGACCGCCATCGACGGGATCAGCGGCCCGTCATTGCCCTCGGCCAAGAGATGCCACGAGCGCTTGACGATGGCGCCCGCCTGGTCCGATCCCTCCACCTCGACGAACATGCCGCCGCGATGCTCGCCCCAGCGCAGCCGGTTCGTTGCCTGATGCATCAGCTGCGCCAGCGGCAAAAGCGAACCGATCAATCCGGCACGCACCAGCCAGGCGAGGCAGATCAGGGCGCGGTGCAGCACCTCGGGTACCGGCCCGGCTCCCATCCAGATGGTCTTCGCCTCCGGCCAAAGCGCGGCCAAGGCGCGCAGATCTGGAACGTCGACCAGCGAGAACAGCGTGTTTCGAAGCGGCAGCCGGCCTGGCGGCGCGATGGTGTAGCGCAGTTGTTCGGTGAACGGACGGCCTTGTTCGGGACGGCATAACCGGCAATAGCCCGGATGACGTTCCCGCCGACACCGGCAAAGGGCGAAGGCGCGATGCCGCCGCGAATGCCGTCGACCCGCGTCAGGTCCGAAGACAGATGACCCACCACCGCCGCCGTCAGCACCGGAAAGCTCGAGGCGCCGGACAGCACGAAGACGCCGGCGTTTCGCGCCGCCTCGTCGAACGCGGAGACACCGGCGACGAAATCTGAGCCGTCGGCTAGATCGAGATAGTTGATGCGCCGGGCGATGCAGGCCTCGATCAGGCGGTAGCGCCCCTCGCCATAAGCCTGGAACGGACCGCTCGCGTCGACTACAATATCGGGCTCAAATGCGGCGAGTTGCGCGGCAAGATCGCCGTCACGGTCGAACAGTGCCGGCACCAGCCGGGCTGCTGCCGGGGCGCGCTTCTTGCAATATGCGTTAGCCTTGGCGAGCGAGCGCCCGGCGACGAAGAGGATCAGACGCGGCTCGCCCTCCAAAAGCTCGATGGTGCGACCGCCAAAGGTGCCATAGCCGCCGACGACAAGAACCTTCATCCGCAGTTCCCCCCAAAATGCCTCGCGCCGCTCCCGGCCACGGCAGTGAGCCTAGCCGATCAATCTTGCCCTCACCTCGGCGGAAGGGATTTCGCAATTGTCCTTCTTGCCGAACAGGGCGTAGCGGTTCTTTGCGATGCGGTCGTAGAGCCAGTCGCGAAGCGGGCGCGGCAACAACAGCAGGATCCGCGCCGCCCGCCACGGCCAGCCGAGTTCGGCCATGACGGCAACGAAACTGTCCAGGCGGGTGAAAGCGGCGCCATCGACGATGACGAGATTGGTCTCGTAGCGATCCGTCCGCAGCCCGTATTTCTTGAACAGCATCTCGCCGAAGCGCGACTGCGCCGTTACGAAATGGAAGCGGCCCTTGCGGTCGAGCTTCACCACCATGCGCACAAAGCCCGAGCACAACACGCAAATACCGTCGAACACGATCAACGGGCGACTCGATTCGAATTCTGGCGGCTCAGGAGAATGGTTCGGCTTGACGATCACGGGGCGCCCGGCAGCTGGTGTCAGGCGACACTAGGCCTGCCGGCGGCTGGATCAAAGCCCGGAATGCTAGAGGCTTGGCGGTGTCGCACGCCGTCTGTCGGTCAGCGCAGGGCGCTCGGCGCGATAGGTCGTCGACCGATTGTCGGCGTCAGGCCGGCAGATACGGCTGTCGTGACGGCTCTCCATGCTCATCATCAGTGCACGCCGATCCCAAGCGTGTTGCCACGGCGCGCGCAGGCGGGGCCTGGGCCGCGCATGTAATAGCGCTCGGGCCTATAGGTCGGCGCGACGAATTCGCGGATGGCGGCGGCATAGCCGGCGATTTGATTCCAGAAGCTCATTTTACTCGGTCCCTGTCCCGTTTCGGATGTCCCTTCCGAATTGCGGGGATCATAGCGTCCAGGCGTGAATAGTCGGTGAACGCGATGTTAATCTCTGGTCGAAAATGCCTTTGTTCATGGCTGGAATGCGGCTGATTCGCGGTGTTTCCATGCAGTCCGTCGGCATTTCGCCCAGTGTGACTTTTGCATCACATATGTTTCGCCTGAATGTCGCAGAGGCGCGGTTTTGTTTCAGGTTTTTGCTGGACCGCGAAATTTCCGTGCACGCGGCCGGAAAACCAGGAACCCGCCCGTCAGCCGCACGTTCATTTCCCAGTGCCGGGACGAACCGGTTCCGCAGGCTGCGGTGCTCGGGTTGGGCCGCAGCCAAAAAATCTGAAACTGCAAGAGCAATGGAAAGGCAAAGGCCATGGGCTTCTTTTCGAAGGATATCAAAACACTCGATGACCTGTTCGTGCACGCGCTGCGCGACATCTATTACGCTGAAAAACAGATCGAGAAATCGCTGCCGAAGATGATCGACAAGGCGAGTGATCCGCAGCTGAAAGCCGGCTTTGAGAAACATCTCGCCCAGACCAAGGGTCATATCCAGCGTGTCGAGCAGGTGTTCGAACTGCACGGTGTGAAGGCCAAGCAGGTCGACTGCCCGGCCATCGACGGCATTCTCGAAGAGGCCGACGACGTCAGCGGCGACATCGCCGACAAGGAGGTCCTCGACGCTGCGCTGATCGCCTCGGCCCAGGCGGTCGAGCATTATGAGATGACCCGTTACGGCACCTTGATTGCCTGGGCCAAGCAACTGGGCCGCAGCGACTGCGCCAATGTGCTGGCCAACAATCTCAAGGAGGAACAGGCGACCGACCGCAAGCTTACCGAGATGGCGGAAAGCAAGATCAACCTGCAAGCCGCCGAGTAGGGCTGCGATAAAGAATTGAGTTCAAGGCAAGGCTGGGCCGAAACCCCGGACTTGCCTTTTGCGCCGCCGGAACCGGAACGGACTTTGCCCGTTCTCGGTTGAACGTTGTCGCGCAGGGAGTTTGTCATGGCGCCGCGCCCCGCCTGGAGAGGGTATCTCAAGCTTTCGCTGGTCACTTGCGCCGTCGAACTGACCAATGTCGTCACCCAGGCCGAGAAAGTCTCGTTCCGCGTGCTCAACCGCAAAACCGGCAATACCGTCAAGCGCGTCTATGTCGATTCGGCAAGCGGCAAGCCGCTCGATGAAGGCGACGAGATCAAGGGCTACGAGATCGGCGACGGCGACTTCGTCCAAATCGAGGAGGAGGAGATCGAAGCCGTGCAGATCGAATCCTCGCATACGATGAGCCTCGATGGGTTCATCGAAAAATCCTCGATCCAGCAGATCTATCTCGATACGCCCTATTATGTGACGCCTGCTGACGAGGTCTCGGAAGAGGCCTTCGCCGTCATCCGCGACGCCATGGCCGCCAAGAAGACGGCGGGGCTAGCCCGCATTGTGCTCTATCGCCGCGAACGTCCGGTGGTCATCGAGCCGTCGGGCAAGGGTCTGCTGCTGACGACGCTGCGCTATGGCGATACGGTTCGCAGGCCCGAGATCGTGTTCGGGGACATCAAGCCGGTGAAGACCGACGCCGAGATGATCAGGCTGGCCGAACACATCGTCGATGAGAAACAGGCAAAGTTCGATCCTTCCGAATTCGAGGACAAATACGAAAACGCGCTGATCGAGTTGGTCCGCGCCAAGAAGGCCGGCAAGAAGGCACCGAAGACCAAGGCGGAACCACGGCCCTCCAACGTCGTCAATCTCTTCGATGCACTGAAGAAGAGCCTTTCGTCGGAAGCCGGTACGCCGGCAAAGACCGGACGCCCGGCAAAGGGCGCCAAGTCCAAAGCCGCTCGGCGCAAATCCGCTTAGGATCAGACCATGGCCAGCCTCGAGCAGTATCACGCCAAGCGCAATTTCAAGAAGACGGCCGAACCGGCCGGGAAGGTTTCGCGCGGCAAAAAAGCCGAGCCGGGTGGCATTTTCGTCATCCACAAGCATGCCGCCACCAGGCTTCACTACGACCTTCGCCTCGAGCATGGCGGCGTGCTGTGGAGCTGGGCGGTGACGCGAGGCCCGAGCCTCGACCCGCACGAAAAGCGGCTCGCCGTGCATGTCGAGGACCACCCGATCGACTATGCGCCGTTTGAAGGCACCATCCCGAAGGACCAATATGGCGGCGGCTCGGTCATTGTCTGGGACGAGGGAACTTGGGTCCCCGATGGCGACCCGGCAAAGGCGATGAAGAAAGGCCATATCAGTTTCGAACTGCATGGCCACAAATTGCATGGCGCCTGGCATCTGGTGCGGCTGAAGCCGCGTCCGGGAGAAAAGCGTGACAACTGGTTGCTGATCAAATCCGACGATGCCGCAGCGCGTCCGGGCGAGGACATTTTGCAGGAGGCGCCGCAATCGGTGAAATCCGGCCTGACCATCGAGGAGGTCGGCGAAGGCAAGACCGCCGACGGCAAGAAGCCAAGCGTCTGGCAGTCCGACAGGCCGGCCGCCAGCAAAGCGAAGGCTGTCGCGGCAAGGCGGCTCGAATTCATCGAACCGGCGCTCGCAACGCTGGAGCGGGACGCGCCGCCCGGCAAGGACTGGCTGCATGAGGTGAAGTTCGACGGCTATCGCATGCAGGCGCAGCTTGTCGGCACCGAGGTGCGGCTTTTGACACGCGCTGGCCTCGACTGGACCGACAAATTCGGGGGCGCAATTGTCGCGGCACTTGGCGGCCTGAAATGCACCGATGCGATCATCGACGGCGAAATCGTCGTGCTGGCGGATAATGGCGTGTCGTCCTTCTCGCTGCTTCAGCAAGATCTGTCGGCGGGCCGTGCGGACCGTTTCATCTACTATGTCTTCGACCTGTTGCGTCTCAACGGTGAGGATATCCGTTCCGAGCCGCTGGTGGAGCGCAAGGAAAGGCTGCGCACCTTGCTCGCCGGACAGGCCGAGGATCAGGCCGTGCGCTTCAGCGACCACTTTGCCGAGCCCGGCAAGATCATGCTGGAGCACGCTTGCCGCCTGGGCCTCGAAGGCGTCGTCTCCAAGCGCGCCGAAGCGCCCTACCGCAGCGGCCGTGTTCCCTCGTGGGTGAAGTCGAAATGCACGGCGCGCCAGGAATTCGTCATCGGCGGCTATACGCCGTCGGACAAGACCGGGCGGGGCCTGCGCTCGCTGCTGGTCGGCTATCACGAGGGCGGCAAGCTGCGCTATGCCGGCCGCGTCGGCACCGGCTTCACCGCCAAAAGCACCAACGAGCTGAAGAAGAGGCTTGATGCGCTGAAGACGACAACCTCGCCCTTCGACGGGGCGGTGCCAAGGGGCAAGGGGCTGGTCTGGGTCAAGCCCGAACTTGTCGGCGAAGTGGAGTTTCGCAGTTGGACGTCGGACCGTATAATACGCCACGCGTCGTTCCAGGGATTGCGCGAGGACAAGCCGGCGGAGGAAGTCGTGCAGGAGAAACCGAAAGCACGCTCAGCCGCGGCAGAGCCGAAGCCAAAGCCCGCCAAACCTGCGGGCGCGGCGGCGAAAACCTCGGTTACGCTGTCCCGCCCCGACAAGCTTCTGTGGCCCGAGGAGAACGTATCGAAGCAGGATCTGGTCGATCACTACGCGCTGGTCTGGCCGCGCATGAAGCAATTCGTCATCAACCGGCCGCTCAGCCTCGTGCGGGCGCCGGACGGCGTTGGCGGTCAACGGTTCTTCCAAAAACACGCCTCGGCCGGCATGCACGACAAGATCGCCGTGATGAAGGATCCCACCGACGGCGAGGAGATATTGTTCATCCGCGATTTCGACGGTGTCGTGGCCCTGGTGCAGCTCGGCGTCGTCGAGATCCACATCTGGGGCTCGACCACGGACGAGCTGGAAAAACCCGACCAGATCATCTTCGATCTCGATCCCGACGAGGGTGTCGACGTGAAGGCGGTGCGTGCCGCGGCGCTCGATATCCGCAGCCGGCTCGACGAACTGTCCCTGCCGAATTTCGTCAAGACCTCGGGCGGCAAGGGCTATCATGTCCTCGTCCCGCTGAAGCCGTCGGCGGACTGGGACGAGGTCAAAGGCTTCGCCCATGAGTTCGCCCGAGCGCTCGAACAGCGCGCACCCGACCGCTATACGGCGACGCTGTCGAAGAAGGCGCGCACGGGCAAGATTTTCGTCGATTATCTACGCAACGGCCGCGGCGCCACCACCGTCGCCCCCTATTCGTCGCGCGCCAAAAAAGGCGCCACGGTATCGATGCCGGTGACGTGGGCGGAAATCGAGGCCGGATTGCCGCCGAACGCCTTTCCGATCGGCGACAAGACGACGCTGAAGCGGCTCGGGCAAGCCGATCCCTGGGCTGATTTTTTCAAGCGGGCCAAGCCGCTCAAGCGCGGCTAATGCATGTCGCGCAAAAGTGCGCAGCGGTTTTGCGATAACGACATGCGTCAAAACAAAAAAGCTAGAGCGGTTCAGCGTTTGTGAAACGACGAACCGTTCTACCGCATCGAAGCGATCTGTCAGGCGAGAAACGTCTTCTCGAAGACCTGCTTGCCTACCGGTGAAAAGATCACGGCACGGCTGTCCTTCTCGCGCCGCGCCCATTTCTCGGCGAGGATCTTGTCGAGAATGGCGGCGCCCAGCGTGCCGGCAAGGTGCGAACGCCGCACGCTCCAGTCGAGGCAGGCCCGACACACCGGTCGCCGCGCTTTGGTATGGATGTCGATGCCGATCGCGGCGAAATGCGAGGCGGCCGACGGCCCAAGTTGAATCTCCTCATCATCGCGCAGGAGCACTTGTCGAGCGACAAGACGGTCCAGCATCGCCACCGCCTGCTCGCCGGCGAGGTGGTCGTAGCAGACCCGCGCCACGCGCATGGCCGCGTCGCGAGGGCCGGGTCGCACCCTCTGCGGCCCGACCGCGGCGGCAACGCCGGTGATGGCTTCGATCATTCCTGCCACCTGCGGGCCGGCGAGGCCGTAATAGCGGTGCCGTCCCTGGCTCGCCAGCGTCAGCAGCCCGCCTTCCATCAGCTTCGACAGATGGGAGCTCGCGGTCGGAAGCGACACGCCGGCTTCGAGTGCCAGTTCGCTCGCCGTCAGTGCCGTGCCGCCCATCAGTGCGGACAGCATGTTTGCCCGCGCCGGATCGCCCACCAGGCTGGCAATGCGGGCTATGTCAGGTCCTTCGCGCATAGTTCGTTCCTCATCGAAGCATCCTCGTCAGATAAAGCATTAGTCTCCATGCAAATCAAGGAGACGACGATGCCTGCAAGGACCATTCTCAGCGCCGCGCCCGATCGCCGGCCGTTCCCGTTCATTGTCTTGCGCCGCTTGCGGCTACGGCTCCTGAAGCGGTGGTACGACCGTCATTTGCAGCGTCTCGACCTCGCCGAGATCGACGATCATCTGCTGCGTGACCTTGGCCTGACACCTGAAGACGTCCGCCGCGAATGCGCGAAATCGTTCTGGCAGGCATGATCAGCGAGGGATTTGCCTAGCATATCGGTCTTCGGAACGTTTCGATCCCGCTCGAACTGTGACCGCAAGAAAACATCCACCGCCAAGGAGGCGAAAAATGACCATCACCTGCTTCATCCGCTACGAAATCGATCCGTTCGGCAAGGCGGCGTTCGAGGAATATGCTCGCAATTGGGGGCAGGCGATCCCGCGCTGCGGCGCCGATCTGATCGGCTATTTCGCGCCGCACGAAGGCTCGGCCACCACGGCTTATGCCGCCTACAACATCGACAGTCTTGCAGCCTACGAAGCCTACCGCGCCCGGCTCGCCGCCGATCCCGCCGGCAGGACGAATTACGAGTTCGCCCGGCGGGAAAAATTCATTCTGAAGGAGGACCGCATCTTCCTCAAGCTGGCCTCCGGACCGCATGCTCCTTTGGTGAAGCCATGATCGCCGTCATCTTCGAGGTTGAGCCGGCGGCGGGCAAGCGCGATGCCTATCTCGGCATTGCCGCCGACCTGCGCCCACTGCTCGACGGCCTCGACGGTTTCCTGTCGATCGAGCGCTTCCAGAGCCTTGCCGATCCGAGCCGCATCCTGTCGCTGTCCTTCTGGCGCGACGAGGACGCGGTGAAGGCCTGGCGCAACACGCAGGAACATCGGCAGGCGCAAAAGGCCGGGCGCGGCGGTATCTTTGCGGACTATCGTTTGCGTATCGCTCATGTCGTGCGCGACTACGGCCTGACCGAACGCGCCGAGGCGCCAACAGATAGCCGGGTTGTGAACGGATAGGGACCGCTATGCATTCCCGATCAGCACCCCTGCTGCAAACACCAGCGCGCCACCCAGCACCACCTGGAAGGCGGCGCGCCAGAACGGCGTCTGCATATAGCGGTTCTGCACGAAGGCGATCGCCCACAGCTCGAAGAAAACCACCACGGCGGCGACAATGGTTGCCGTCCAGAAAAGCGGGATGAGATAGGGCAGCGCATGGCCGAGCCCGCCCAGCGTCGTCATGACGCCGACGGTCAGCCCGCGTTTTGCCGGCGAGCCGCGGCCAGATAATTTGCCGTCGTCGGAAGCCACCTCGGTGAAACCCATCGAGATGCCAGCGCCGATCGAGGCGGCAAGCCCGACCAGAAAAGTCTGGAACGTATCATGCGTGGCAAAGGCGGCGGCAAAGATCGGCGCCAGCGTCGACACCGATCCATCCATCAGCCCAGCCAGTCCCGGTTGCACGTAGGTCAGGATGAACTGGCGCTGCTCGGCTGCCGCCTCTTCGTCCTTGACCGCGCCCGGCACATGCTTTTGCTCCAGCCGCTGCGCCAGTGTCTCGTGGCCCTGTTCTGCGATCGCCAGGTCGTCGAGCAGCTTTCGCGTCGACGCATCGCCTGTGCGTTTGGCCGCCTCGATATAGAACAGGTAGGCCTGCCGCTCCATGGCCTCGGCTTGGCTGCGCACATGATCGACGCCGAGCGGCCTCACCAGCCAGTCCGGCTTGCGCTCGTAATAGCCCTTCACATGTTCGCGCCGGATCAGCGGTATACGCTCGCCGAAACGCTTGCGGTAAAGCTCGATCAGCGAATCGCGATGGCCGTCCTCCTCCTCCGCCATCTCCTCGAACACCTTGGCCGATTGCGGAAAGCTCTCCGCCAGCCCGTCGGCATAGGCGCGATAGATGCGCCCGTCATCCTCCTCGGAGGAGATGGCGAGCGCCAGGATCTCCTGTTCCGAGAGCGACTCAAAGGGACGGCGGCCGATGCCGAAAACGCGGGAAAGCATGAGAAATTCACCCTAGTTTAGAATAGTTCTAAACTATGACCTCACGCGTCGCCGGTCAATCGTTTGCGCTCCGCTCATGCTCAAAAGGTACAAGCTTCAAAATCCCGAACACGTCGCCTGTTGCTATCGGCAAACGTTCACTTATATAACCGAATCTCAACCAAGAGAAAGGAACGCGGCAGATGCCGGAAAAACAGCAGCCGTTTGATCCCAAACCGGTTCTCGACCTGATCGCTAACATTGAGGCGGATCTGCAGCGCCTGAAAGGCCTGGTCGAGCAGCAGGTCGAAAAATTCGATCCCGCCAATCCGCACAACAAGGCTCCCGACGGCAAGTTGACCGAGGAGGGTGTCGAGTGCTGCTATCGGCTGTTCGACGAGGGCAAGTCGCGCTATTCGGTCGCACAACAGATGAAGATCTCCTTCGCCGCCGCCACCCACCGCTTCAACACCTGGCGCAAGATGGGCGGCCCCAAACGGCAAAAGACGCTGTTGGGGTGAGGAGCGGCCGGCAATTCCGGTCAATCGGCAACGATTTGTCGATTGAAGCGACGAATGCATGGCGGAGGGCCGAGGAGGCGGTGGGGACGGTCACGCCCCACTCCTGCCTCCAAAGACGAATTGTAACGGTCACATTTTTTCATTGGTGCGCCGCCTCTCTTTCCGTGCACATAGGCGGTCTCATCTCTTGCAGGACCTAGCCATGACCACCCCTCCCGGCATCGCCGATATTCACAGTGCAGCAGCGCGATTGTCCGGACTGATCGTCGAAACGCCGCTGATCGAATCGCCGGAGCTGAACAAGCGCTTCGGCGCCAGGATCCTGTTCAAGCCGGAGACGTTGCAGCGCACCGGCTCGTTCAAGTTCCGCGGCGCTTACAACAAGCTCTCCTCGCTCTCGGCGGAAGAACGCGCCCGCGGCGTCGTCGCCTTCTCGTCGGGCAATCACGCGCAAGGCGTTGCCGCCGCGGCGGCGATGTTCGGCGTCAAGGCCGTTATCGCCATGCCCACCGATGCGCCGGCGATGAAAGTCGGCAATGTCAGGAAGATGGGCGCGGACGTGATCACCTTCGACCGGGTCCGCGACGATCGCACTGCCGTCGTCCGTTCTTACGTGGAAAAGGGCATGGTCCTGGTGCCGCCCTACGACGATCCGGCCATCATCGCCGGCCAGGGCACGATCGGCCTCGAATTGATGCGCCAAGCAAGAGCGCTTGGTGTCAGCCTCGATGCGGTAGTGGTTCCCTGCGGTGGCGGCGGGTTGAGCAGCGGCATTTCGATAGCGGTCAAGGACGCCTCGCCGGGCACCGCCGTCTGGGCCGTGGAACCGGAGCATTTTGACGACACACGCCGCTCGCTGATCAGAGGCGCCAGGGTGTCGAACGCGCCCGGCCACACTTCGATCTGCGATGCCCTTCTCGTCGCCGAGCCGGGCGCGATCACTTTCGAGATCAACCGCAAGAACCTCGCTGGCGCCATCGCCGTTTCTGACAAGGCGGTGGCACAGGCGATGCGCGATGCGATGGCTTGCCTGAAGCTGGTGGTCGAACCTGGCGGTTGCGTCGGCTTGGCCGCGCTGTCGTCAGGCGAGATCGACCTTGCCGGGAAATCCATTGCCGTGGTGCTCTCCGGCGGCAATGTCGATCTTAGCACCTATGCCGAGATCATTGCTGCCAGCTAAGATAGCAACCAATTCCAGGTGATGTGCCGGTTCGAGGCGCTCGAGCCTCCGTTGCGCTAGTCAAACCGGTACCTTCAAAGACTGAGATCGATGAAACTGTTCTTCAGCCGCAATCCCAATCCTCGCCTCGCGGTCGCGGTGGCACGGTATCTCAAAGCCAAGATCGAGTTCGAATTCGCGTCTCCCTTCGCTCCGGGGCAGGCCGAGCGCTTTCGGCCGCTCAATCCAAATCTTTCATTGCCCATCCTTGTGGACTTGGGAAAAAGCCTCTGGGAGGCCGACGCCATAGCCTGCCGGCTTTCACGCGACACCCATTCGCATTTCTGGCGCACCGGCGACGACGAGCCCGAGATGATCCGATGGCTGAGTTGGGGCAAAGAGAACTTCGTAAGAGCCTGCGACGTCGTGCATTTCGAACGCGGGACCAAACAGCGCTATGCGCTCGGCCCGATCGATCAGGCGCGGGTTGAGGAGGGCTTGAGGGACTTCAGTACCGCCGCTGTAATACTTGATGCCGAGCTTTCCCAGCGAGAATGGCTGGTCGGCAATTCGGTTTCCTACGCCGACTTTCGAATGGCGACGTTTCTGCCCTTCAACGACGTCGCCCGATTGCCTCTCGATGACTATCCTTCTGTTGGCCGCTGGTATCGGCAGCTTGAAGAAATCGACGCCTGGCGCGATCCCTTCGAAGGGCTCAATGCGCCTGAATTGACCCCGGTTCCGGGCTAGGCCAGGACCGTGTGAATCTCGATCATTTGCGCAAGCTGATTGCGTTGACCCTAATCCAGCGTCCGGCGGAACCGCACCAGCGCAATGCCGGCGAACAGCGCCACGAACACCACCAGCCAACCGATTTCCGTTGCCACTGCCGGCAGCTCGGCGCCCTTCAGCATCACCGCCCGGATGATGCGCAGGAAATGCGTCAGCGGCAGCACCTCGCCGAAGACCTGCGCCCAGTCCGGCATGCCGCGATAGGGGAACATGAAGCCGGACAGCATGATCGACGGCAGGAAGAAGAAGAAGGTGAGCTGTAGTGCCTGCATCTGCGTGCGGGCGATCGTCGAGATCGTGTAGCCGAGCAGCACCAACGCCAGGACGAAGATCAGGACGGCCGTCAACAGCAGCGACATCGATCCGGTGAAGGGGATGGCGAAGAGAAGCTTCGACGCCGCCAGCACCACCAGCACCTGCACGGCGCCGACCGCCAGATAGGGCAGCACCTTGCCCAGCATGATCTCGAGCGGGCTGGACGGCATCGCCAGAAGGTTCTCCATCGTGCCGCGCTCGGTCTCGCGCGTCAGCGCGATCGAGGTCATCATCACCATCGTCATCTGCAGGATGACGCCGAGCAGGCCGGGCACGATGTTGTATTGCGAGACGGCTTCCGGATTGTAGCGCCGGTGCACCACCACCTGGAGCTGCCCCCGGGCAGCTTCGGCCGCCGTCTCCTGCATGCCGCGTGCCCTGAGCAGCGCCTGGTTGGCAACTGTGCCGAGCGTCGAGATGGCGCCGCTGGCGACGGCCGGGTCGGTCGCATCCGCCTCGATCAGGATCTGCGGGCTGTCGCCGCGCTCGACCCGTCGGGCGAAATCGGCGGGAATGGTGACGACGAAAGCGACGTCGCCGCGCGCCATCAGGAATTCGGCTTCGGCGGCACTTTGCGCGACATGGTCGAAACGGTAATAGCCGGTGGTCTGCAGCGCCGAAACCATGGCCCGCGTGTAAGGATCGCTGCTCATCACCACCAGCGCTGCCGGCAGGCTCTTCGGGTCGTTGTTGATGGCATAGCCGAACAGCACCAGCTGCATCAGCGGCACGCCGAGCATCATGGCGAAGGTGATGCGGTCGCGCCGCATCTGGATGAACTCCTTGATCAGCAGCGCGCCCAGCCTGGCGAAGGAAAAGATGCTGTTTATCCCGTTTTTCATCCCATGTTGTCCTTCGAACCGGACATGAACTGGATGAACACATCCTCCAGGCTGGTCTCGCCAGGCGAGACCCTGACGCCCTTGTGGTCTTTCTCGACGTCGGCGAGCGCTGCCTGAAGGGCCGTCCTGTCGGAGCCGACGACATGCAGCGTCGCGCCGAACGGCGCCACCTGGTCGACGCCTGGGCGGCCATGAAGTGCGGCAGCGACCTGGTCGAGCCGCGGCCCCTGCAGGACGAACGTAGTCAGCCCGGCATTCCTCACCACGTCCTCGACCGTGCCGGTGGCCAGCATCTTGCCATAGGAGATGTAGCTGATGCGATGGCAGCGCTCGGCCTCATCCATGTAATGGGTGGAGACCAGCACGGTCAGCCCGCCGCTCGCCAGCCGGTGGATCTCGTCCCAGAATTCGCGTCTGGCCTTCGGGTCGACGCCAGCCGTCGGTTCGTCGAGAAGCAGCAGTTTCGGCTTGTGCATGATGCAGGCGGCCAGCGCCAGCCGCTGCTTCCAGCCGCCGGACAAGGTGCCGGCCAGCTGGTTCCTGCGCGATATCAGGCCGAGCTCCTCAAGCGTCTTAGCCACATGCTCGTCGAGCGGCTTCAGCCGGTAGAGCCGCGCCACGAATTCGAGATTCTCGCCGATCGTCAGGTCTTCGTAGAACGAGAATCTCTGCGTCATGTAGCCGACTTCGCGTTTGATCCGCAGGCTGTCGGTGCGGATGTCGAAGCCCAGAACCGTGCCTTCGCCCTCATCCGGCGTCAGCAAGCCGCACATGATGCGGATGGTCGTCGTCTTGCCCGAGCCGTTCGGCCCGAGGAAGCCGACGATCTCGCCCTCGGCCACCGTCATCGTCACATGGTCGACGACGGTCTTGTCGCCGAAGCGTTTGACCAGGCCGTGCACGTCGATGACGTTCATTTTCCGATGTCCGCCAGATCGACGTCGACGATCTGCCCGGGCTGCAATGCGCTGGCGTCGCCCTCCGGCCGCGCTTCGACCAGATAGACCAGCTTTTGCCGGGTCTCGAGCGAGTAGATCACCGGTGGCGTGAATTCCGGATCCGGCGACACGTAGCTGACGCGAGCCTTCACGCCCGATCCGCAACCGTCGCAATGGACGTTGAGCAGCGTGCCGATCTCGATCGACGAGAACGCGCTTTCCGGCACATAGACGCTGAGCTTCACCGCGCCGTCCGGCAGTATGGAGATGACCGGCGCGGTCGGGCCGGCCGTGTCGCCCGGATAGCGGATGACATCGTTGACCCGGCCGGACGAGGGCGCCGTCAGCACGCGCTTCGACAGCCGCCATTGCGCTTGCTCCAGCGCCGATCGCGCCTGCCTCACCTGATTGTCGGCGGCCTTGATCGTCTCGGACCGTGCCGGCAGGCCGCCGACGGCGAGATTGGCCTCCGCCTGGCCGACCTGCGCGTTGGCCGTCTCCAGCGTCGCGGAAGCCGTATCGTAGTCGGCCTGTGTGCCGGTGCCGCGTTTGAACAGATCACTGGCGCGGATGTAACGGCGTTTGGCGTCGGCGGCTTGCGCCTTGGCCATGTCGACCTGCGCCTTGAGCACCGCGATCTCTTCCGGCCGCTTGCCGACCTGCAGGTCGGCAAGTTGCGCCTGGGCCTGCGCGAGGGCCGCCTCGGCTTGTGCGATCGCGATCTTGGCGTCGGCGTTTTCCAGCGTCACCACCGGCGTGCCGGGCGCGACGCGGTCGCCGCGCTTGACCGCAATCGTCTCGACCTGCGCCACCTCGATCGGTGCCAGCAGCACATAATCGCCCTCGACGTAGCCGACGGCGAGCGGTGCTGCCGGCGCGCAGGCGCTGAAAAGCTGGGCGGCAAGCGGCAAAGAACAGAGCAGGCTCATGATCCACGATCCTTCCGTACAGCCAAATCGCGCCGAGCTAAAATCGCACTGAGGTTGTCGGTTACTGTTGCCGCGATCCTGCCGGCCTCGTCATCGCCGATCTCGCGCCAGCCCATCCGGCGCATAACCGCCTCGCGACCGATGCGGAAATACACGACCTGGCCGATCAGCGTGAATACGGTGAGTTTTGTGCGCTCGCTCTCGGCCGGCTCGCCCGTCGCCTGTTCCCAGATCAGGCAGAGCCGGTGATGCGCCGGTTCGAACACGCCATCATAGATACGGTCGAGCGCGGCGGTTGGATGCGACAGCTCACGCAGGACGAACTGTACAATCTCGCCGGCTTCCGGCCTTGCCGCGATGAAGGCCACCATCCGCTCCAGTGCAACGGCTAAATGTGCCCGCGCGGCCTCGGTGTCCGCCAATGCCGCGGCCGGCGCTTGCAGATTGCCGATCGCCTGGCCGGCAACGGTCTGGATGGTGTCGACGATGTAGTCGGCCGCAGCGTTGCGGAGCCCTTCCTTGCCGCCGAAATGATAGGCGATCGAGCCGATATTGGCCTTGGCCTCGGCCGCGATCTGGCGCGTCGACGTGCCGTCGAAACCCTGCCGTCCGAACAGCTTCAGCGCCGCGTGCACGAGTGCCGTCCGCGTCATATCTGCGGCGGTCTTGGGCGCCTCATGAGGAGGGCCGCTGGCGCTGGGCGATTTGATCATGGCCGATAATTTAATCAATCGAATGATTAAAGTCAAGTGCGGTCAAGCGGCTTGCCAACTCTGGCCGTGCGCGCTTTAGTGCCTGGCCATGGGCAAGGAAATCGAGCGTAAATTCCTGGTCTCAGGTGAGGAATGGCGGGCGATGATCGAGGCGGACATTCATATCCGTCAATTCTATCTTGTCGCCGAACCCAGCCGTACGGTGCGTGTGCGCATCAGCAACGATGCGGCCGCCAAGCTGACGCTCAAGTTCGGCAGCCAGGCACGCGTGCGCGATGAATTCGAATATCCAGTACCTTTGGCGGAGGCGCAGGAGATGCAGGCCTTTGCCATCGGACATGTCATCGAGAAGACACGCCACCATGTTAGACACCGCGGTTATCGCTACGAAGTCGATGTCTTCGGCGGGACGCTTGCGGGGTTGGTGATCGCCGAGCTCGAGACGCCGGAGGATGTACCGGACGAAATGCTGCCAGATTGGCTCGGCCGTGAAGTCACCGGCGAGCCGAGATTTTACAACGCGTCGCTCGCCCTTGGGGGGATTCCGGAGATCGTCGCATGAGCTTTCGTATCGATCCGCGCATGTCGCTGACCGGCGAGGTCAGGCGCATCCTTGCCGAGGAAATCGGCAAGGCGCTCGACCATCTGAACGCCGCGCGTGACAGGCCCGAACAGGGACTGCACAAATGCCGCAAACGGCTGAAGAACGTCCGCGCCTTGCTGCGCCTTGTCCGTTCCGGAGACGAAACATTCTGCGTGACCGAGAACCAGTGCTACCGCCAGGTAGCGGCCCTGCTTGCCGGCCCGCGTGAGGCGACTGCACTGGTCGAAACAATCGACCGGCTAGCGGCAAGCTTTCCCGAGCAAAGTGCCGGCGGCCTCGATGCCGTGCGTGACAGGCTCGTTGCGCGCCAGCATGAACTGCATGGCGGAGCAGGCCTTGACGCTGCGATAGGCGCGGCGATCGCCGCTTGCGAGGAAGGTGTCGTCCGGATCGACAAGCTCGCTCTGCCCGACCAGCCGGAGCAGGCTGCCGACGTGCTCGCCGAAGGCGCGCGCACCACTTTGCGCCGCGCCAGGAAAGCGCTGGACAAGGCGGCTTCGCGCGGCGAAGCCGATGACTTTCACGATCTGCGCAAGGCGGCCAAGACGCATGCCATGCACCTGTCGCTGCTCGGCAGGCTGTGGCCGACGTCGATCAAGACGCGACGCAAGGCCGTCGACGAATTGGGCGAGCGGCTCGGCGAATTGCACGATGTGTTCGTTATGCGCGCGCTTCTCGATGCCGAGGACGAGCCGCTTGGCCCCCCTGAGGACACGCGGTTGCTTGCCAAGCTGCTGAAACGCTCGGAAAAGAGCCTGAAAAAGACCTGCCTCGCCGAGGCGGCCGAGCTTTTCGGCGACAGCCTGAAGCGCTCGACGAGGAAGCTCGCCCGTAAAGCGCGCGAAGATCTCACAGCGGTACCGCAGCAGGCAGACGCCGGCGCGCCTGGCGTGGGCTGATCATGGTCTAATTTGCCGCCCTGTGGTAATCGCCGTCTGGCATGACCGAGCCCGGCGACACGCTTCTGGACCGACTTGGCCGCTGGCTTGCCGGCCGGCTGCAGGAGGAATCGTCCGGCTACGAGCCCTACACGCCGTCGGACGCCGAAACGCTGCGCCGCACGCTCGAACCCGGCGACATCCTGCTCATCGAGGGCAACCAGAAGATCTCGGCGGCAATCAAATACCTCACCCAGTCGACCTGGTCGCATGCCGCCTTCTATGTCGGCGATGCATTGCCGGAGCCGGAAGACGGATCGGAGCGGCGGCGCCTGATCGAGGTCACGCTCGGCGATGGCTGCATCGCCGTGCCGCTGTCGCGCTACCGCAGCTACAATACCCGCATCTGCCGTGCGAGCGGCCTGGCTCCGGACGATCGCGAAGCGGTCGTCGCCTTCATGATCGGCAGACTCGGTCTCAGATACGATCTCAAGAACATATTCGACATGCTGCGCTACTTCTTGCCGACGCCGCCGGTGCCGGTGCGTTGGCGCCGCCGCATGCTGGCTTTCGGTTCCGGCGACCCGACGCGCGCCATCTGCTCGTCGCTGATCGCGGAGGCTTACGGCCAGATCCGCTACCCGATCCTGCCCGAGATTACCCGGGCGCCCGGCCGTGCTTCGGCCCAGTCGAGCTATTCGCGCAAGGAAATCCTGCACATCCGTCACCACTCGCTCTACACGCCGCGCGACTTCGACCTGTCGCCCTATTTCCGCATCGTCAAGCCGACGCTGGAATACGGCTTCGACTACCGGCATGTGGTCTGGGATGACAAGGTGGCGGCGAACAAGACCGCCGAATAGCCGCTCGATCTTGTGGTTGAGCATGGGACGCTCTGATAACCGGTTTGCGGCTGATACTCAGGGGTGAGAAGCTCAGTCAGACTGGCTGCCGCCAACAGCCCGGATTCGGTCGTTCTGCGTCTTGACCTAGGCCGGCAGACGCCGTCCGTTTGGGGCGGCCGCAACTCGATCGTCCGTCCGCGCGCCTGCGTCGCGCGGATGCGGCCCGATCGGCATGATCACCGGGAACGGCGTTGCGCCGAACGCAAACGTCCATTTGTAGCCGACCAGTCCGTCTTCGGGCGTCGTGTGCTGGTCGTGATGAGCAAGCAATTTGGCGCGCTCCGCCAATTCCTCCGCCTCGCGCCTGACCATTTCCGCCGTTTCCGGCCGCATCCGCCTGGAGAAGCTGACGAATGTCGCCTCGCGCTCAAGATGGGTGATGGCCCAGCCGATGAAATTCTTGTTGGTCATCTCGAACAGCGGCCGCAATGGCCCGTCGAAATTCCACTGGATCGGCGCCTCGACCAGCAGCCTTGCCGACAGGCCGCGACCGAGCGCGACCAGGCCGAGTTCCTCGAGGTCGCGCAGATAGAGGAACATCGAAGCCTCGCTCAGCCCTTGTGAGCGCATGATACCTTCGGGCGTGAATTTCTCGGAAAGCATGACGAAGACGAACAGCAGTGCCGGCCGCCCTGCGAGCTTGCGCTCGATCTCCGGCGCGATCTGGTTGGCAGGTCCCGGCCCTCTGTTCATAGAGCCGAGCACGTTCTCCAACTCCACGCCGGCGGCAGTGCAGATCTCCATCAGCCGGTCGAGCTTGCAGTTGCGCTCATGGAAGATGCGTTTCACCGTCGGCTCGGAAACGCCCATCCGCTCGGCAAGGACGCGGTAGGTCACGCCCTTGGCCTTAAGCGTCCGCTTCAGCGCTTCGAAGATCAGGCCGTTCATGGGATGCACCTCGTTTGCGCGATTTGGTATCAGCCTTCGGTACTAGTCCTGATAGATCTTCCCGAAAAGTATCGTAGAGCCTAGCTCTCCGCCAGTCCATTACAGGAGACTAGCCATGAAAAGCCTCTTCACACCGATACTTCTCGCCATCGTCGGCATCGCGACTGCGCCGGCAGTTCAGGCCGCTGAACTCTGGCGCGCCGGCGGCCTCGAGCAGCCGGAATCGGCGCTGTTCGATGCCGCCGGCAAACGCATCATCATCTCCAATATCGTTGGCAATCCCGGCGACGCCGACGGCAATGGATATCTGTCGGTCCTGTCGATGGACGGCAAGATGGTTACGCAACATTGGACCGACGGCATGGACGCGCCCAAGGGCATGGCGATTGCCGACGGCAAACTCTACGTCGCCGATATCACCCATGTGCGCGTCGTCGATCTCGCAAGCGGCAAGCTAACATCCACGATCGACGTGCCGAACGCCGTCTTCCTCAACGACGTGACCGCCGACGCGTCCGGCAAGGTCTACGTCACGGACATGCTGGCCGACACGATCTATCGCGTCGATGGCGACCGGCCGGAACTGTTCGTCAGGGATGCGGCGCTTGCTTCGCCGAATGGCATCTTCGCCGATGGCGGCCGGCTGATCGTCGCTTCGTGGGGCAAGGGCATCAAATCAGATTTCAGCACCGCGGAGCCAGGCGGCCTGCTCTCGGTCGATCTCGCCACCAAGGCCGTTTCGCCACTGCCCGGCGCAGAAAAGTTCGCCAACCTAGATGGCGTCGTTGCCATCGGCGGCAGCGTCTACGCCACTGCCTATATGACCGGCACGCTCTACCGCTACAAAGCCGGCGGCACGCCGCAAGCGGTTGCGACGTTCAAGCCGGGCAGCGCCGACATCGGCACCGACGGTAGGTCGACCATCTTCGTGCCGCTGATGAATGAGGGCGAGGTCGCGGCATTAGGCCTCGACTAAGCGAGCCATCGGCTCAGGCTGCGGGCGCGGCTTTCCTCAGCTGCGCCCGCGCATCCGTGATCGAGGCGGCATAAGTCACCAGCGGCCGCTTGACGCCGTGGTTGATCAGCATACGGCGTGTCTGCGGTGAAGCGCCTGATTATTAGATGGTTCAAGAATCATCTTGCATACTTGAAACATACAGCACTCTTTGCCAGCCGATGCGCTGTCATGCTACAAACCTCGGCATCGTTTGGCGGAACATCCACTGCGATCCCGATTTCACAGGCACGACTTCAAAAGGATGAGCGGGTGATATTCAAAGCGTTGGCGACCTCGACAGCCTTGCTGTCGATGGTTTTCCTGCTGGCAGGCTGCGGCCATGGCCTGATCAACAGGCTGATTTGAGTCAGGTGCCGTCGGCCTGCCCAAGCCATCGTTGCAGGAACCGAGCCGCAAGCCAGCACAGCATCGCCCAGGCAAAGCCGGCACACCAGCCGGCCAATACGTCGGACGGCCAGTGGACGCCGAGATAGATGCGGCTGATGCCGACCACCACCGTCGTCAGCACCGCCAGCCCGAGTACATAGATCTTCGTTGTCCGCCCGGGCAAAAACCGCGCCGCCATGCTGCCCAGCGTCAAATATGTCACCGCCGACAGCATGGCGTGGCCGCTCGGAAACGAAAGCGATGCCACGTCGGCGAGATGCGAGACCAGATCGGGGCGCGGCCGGTCTATATCGAATTTCAGCACGCTCGACAGGAGCTGGCCGCCCGCTACCGCGACGAACATGAGAAGCGCCGCGCCTGGCCTGCGGATAAGGAGCAGATAGACGATCATTGCTGCGGTAATCAGCACCAGCACGCTGGCGCTGCCGAGGCTGGTGATGTCGCGCATCGCCCCTTCCAGCCACGCCGGTCCGATCGGATTGTCGGGCTGGCCGGCCTTGCGGAAGGCAAGCAGGATTTCGGTATCGAAGGCATGCGGCGTGGTGGCCCGCGCCATCTCCATCAGCTCCTCGAACCCCCACAGCCCGCCGGCAATGACCAGCCCGGCCAGCAGAACCGGGAACTCCAGCCAGTTGCGCAGTCTGCTTGCAACCTTCTTCATCGGCCCGATCGCAGTTACAGCCTCTGCAGATAGGGCCCGAGCGTGATCAGCGCCACAGCTGCGATGGCAAGCACGATGCCGGTTGCCTGTAAGGCATTGACGCGCTCGCCGAAGAAGACCAGCGCCACCACATTCACCGACACCAGCTGGATCACCGCCGACAGGCTGAACGACACCGACATGCCGAATTCACGGATCAGCCTCAGCATGATCAGATTGCCGAGCGAATAGAGCGCCAACGTCAGCACGATCTTGCCGAGGCTCGGCGCCAGCCCCCACTGTTTTGCAGCCATCGCCGCCAGCAGGAAGATCACCGTCGAAACGCAGAGCTGCCCAAGTCCCCAGAAACTCACTTTTTGTTCCTCCCGATGCGATCCCTACGCGCCTGCCGCAGCTCTTGTTTCCGAAGCGCCGGTCGCGGTCAAGCGGGCCCGATGTTGGATAGGAAATCGCAGGTGGCAATTAGCCGGCATGTCATCAAACTGTGACCTGCCGGCGATACCGGATTTGGCCAGGCAACACGCTCCAGCAATCCATCCAGCCAGAGGCAGGCCCCCATGACTGAACAGCGCTCGACCGAACATCGCATCCCTGACGCCCATTTCCGCACCAGCCTGCTCGAGGAAAACGGCGGGCCAGGAGCCAATCCCACCGACAACCGCACCATGGGTGAGATCATCGCCGCGCGGTTCTCGCGCCGCGGCTTCCTCAAGGGCTCGCTTGCCGTCTCGGCCATAGCCGCTACCGTCAGCCCGATGGCGCTGATCACCGCCGACAACGCCCGCGCCGCCGAAGGCTCCGCCTTCGCTTTCGACGAGCTCGAGGCCGGCATCGACGACAAGCATCACGTCGCACCGGGCTATGACGCCGATGTGCTGCTGCGCTGGGGCGATCCGCTGTTCGCCGATTCGCCCGAATTCGATCCGACAAAACAGTCGGCGGAAGCCCAGGCCAGACAGTTCGGCTACAACAACGACTATGTCGGCTATATCCCGATCGACGGCTCGGCCGAGCACGGCCTGCTGGTGGTCAACCACGAATACACCAATCCGCACCTGATGTTTCCGGGCCTCGTCACCATCGTTGACGGCAAGGCCAAGCAGGCGCCCCTCAGCAAGGAACAAGTCGACGTCGAGATGACCGCGCATGGCGGCACCATCGTCGAGATCCGCAAGCTATCAGGCAAATGGCAGATCGTTCGCAACGGCAAGCTCAACCGCCGCATCACCTCCAACACCGAGATTGCGCTCTCCGGCCCCGTCGCCGGCCACGACCGCGTCAAGACCAGCGCCGATCCGACCGGCACGAAGGTCATAGGCACCGTCAACAATTGTGCCGGCGGCGTCACGCCATGGGGCACCTATGTCATGGCCGAGGAGAACATCCACGGCTATTTCTCAGGCGAGCTGCCGCAGGGCCATAAGGAAGCCGCCAATTACAAGCGCCTCGGCATTCCCGAAGGTGCCTACGAATGGGCAGCGCATTACGACCGTTTCGACATCGGCAAGGAGCCGAACGAGCCGAACCGCTTCGGCTGGATCGTCGAGGTCGACGTCCAGGATCCGACTTCGACGCCGAGGAAGCGCACCGCGATGGGGCGCTTCAAGCATGAGGGCGCCGAATCGATCGTCGCCAAGGATGGCCGTGTCGTCTTCTATCTCGGCGACGACGAGCGCTTCGACTATGTCTATAAGTTCGTCACCACAGGCAAGTTCAACCCGGACGATCGCGCCGCCAACATGGATTTGCTCGACGACGGCACCTTGCATGTCGCCAAGTTTGCCGACGACGGTTCGGTCGAATGGCTGCCGATCGTCTTCGGCCAGGGGCCGCTGACGGCCGAGAACGGCTTTGCCAGCCAGGCCGACGTGCTGATCGAAACGCGCCGCGCCGCCGACCTGCTCGGCGCCACCAAGATGGACCGCCCGGAAGACATCCAGCCCAATGCCGCCAACGGCAAGGTCTATGTCATGCTGACCAACAATTCGAAGCGCAAGGCCGATCAGGTCGACGCCGCCAACCCGCGTGCCGAAAATGCCTTTGGCCACATCATCGAGATCGTCGAGGACGGCGGTGATTTCACCGCGACAAAGGGCAGGTGGGAAATCCTGCTGAAATGCGGTGATCCCTCGGTTGCCGCTGTCGGCGCCACCTTCTCGACCGCAACCACCGCCAATGGCTGGTTCGGCATGCCGGACAATTGCGCGGTCGATTCGGCCGGCCGCCTCTGGGTCGCTACCGACGGCCAAGGCCCGAAAGCCACCGGCCGCACCGATGGTCTGTGGGCTGTCGATACGGAAGGGCCGGCGCGGGCGACATCAAAGCTGTTCTTCCGCGTGCCGATCGGCGCCGAAATGTGCGGTCCCTTGTTTGCGCCGGACGACCAGACCGCCTTCGTTGCCGTCCAGCATCCGGGCGACGGCGGCGAGGACTGGGAGGCTTTCGGCCGTCCGTCCTACTATGAGGATTTGTCGACCCGCTGGCCCGACTTCAAGCCGGACATGCCGGTGCGCCCGTCGGTCGTTGCCATTACCAGGCAAGGCGGCGGCAAGATCGCGGTCTGACACGCAGCAAGGTCTTGCAGTCTCAAGGAAGGATTTCGGCCATACGAAATCCTTCCTTTCCGATACGGGATGCATCCATGCTGCGCATCATGCGCCGACACTCATCCGGTGCGCTGAACCACAGCCACATTCATTGTGCTTCGCAACCTGAAGCCAATGGACTCGTATAATCTAATGGCCGTGGCGTTGCTGGCGTAGGCGTGGAGATAGGGAACTTCGCCGCGCGCCACTATCCGGTTTGCCACGAACAGGGACAGCAGCTTGCCCAGGCCACCGCCGCGAAATTCCGGATGTGAGCACACGCCGCTGAGTTCGGTATAGCCAGGCTGCTTCATGCGCTCGCCGGCCATCGCCGCAAGCCTGCCCTCGATTTTCACACCCCAGAAATCGCCCAGGCTCAAGGCTTCGAGCGTGAATGGGCCAGGCTTGGTGAGCAATGCCAGGGCGAGCATCTCAGCGGCATCGTCTCGGGTCAGACGTTGCACGCGTTTGTCAGACACGGTTTGCAATGGCTGCTCGGCAATCATCTGAACCCCGGCTGCGGCCGAAGTCGCGGAAAGCCCCGTGGGCAGAGCAATCACGTCCGCTTGAAGCAGGATCACACTCTCGCCCGGGGAGACAAGCCTTTCGAGCGCCCGCAGGCTATCCGGGGCGTCCGCGCCAGTGGCGGCGAAAGGAACAATCGACGGCCGATATCGCTTGGCGAGGTCATTACCTTGCGCGAACGCCGAATGTCGCGTCTGAAGCGCGCTCCAGACGGGGCGGTCAAGCAGATGTCTCATTGCGCGGCACCCTCAGGCTTTTTTACACGACGGTCGAGAGGGGCCGCGGCGAGGCCATCCTCGATGGCAGCCAGCTGCTCAAGAAGCGGCCCCGAAAGACCTGCGCACAAATCCGCGACGGCGTTCTCGATGGAAGGCCAGACGTCGCGCTTTGCGACATCGACCAGCCGCCGGCCGTCCCAAGTAAGCGAGACAATCCTGCGCCGCTGGTCATCGGTCGACGGACTGACCTCGAGCAGTCCCAATTCGGACAGAAGCGAGACGCTTCGCGTTACGCCCGGCTGCGCGACGCCAAGGCATTGCGCCAGTTCCCCGACAGACAACGGACCCAGCCTGTCGAGCGCGGCCAGCAGGGGGTATTGGCTCGCCTGAACCGGAACATCCAGCCGGTCGAGCAGGCGCTGCGCCTCCGCTTGCAGTTGCTCGCCTATACGCTTCAGCCTGCTTCCCAGGCATAGGAAGCCAAGCGATCGTATGACGTCTTCCATAGGTCACTTCACCTCAAAATCTATAACATGATATATAACAATGCATAAAAAGCAAGATCGAGCATTCAAGCGCCGGCTCCGGGGCGCGGGCGCGGGCTTATATCGCCTTCGGAAAGGAAACGTCGACCGATAAGGCTGCTTCGCCGGGACAAGGCCAGTCGATCAGTTGCGCAGCCGGTAGCCGGTCCTGAAGATCCAGGCGACGATTGCTATGCAGACGAGCAGGAAGACCACCGTCATGCCGAGGCTGACGCCGACCGAAACGTCGGACTTGCCGTAGAAGCTCCAGCGGAAGCCGCTGACCAGGTAGACCACCGGGTTGAACAGCGTCACCGTGCGCCAGATGCCGGGCAGCATGTTGATCGAATAGAAGCTGCCGCCGAGGAAGGTCAGCGGCGTGATGATCAGCAGCGGCACCAGCTGCAGTTGCTCGAAGCTCTTCGCCCAGATCCCGATGATAAAGCCGAACAGGCTGAAGGTCACCGCCGTCAGCACCAGGAAGGCAAGCATCCAGAACGGATGCTCGATCGTCAGCGGCACGAACAGCGAGGCCGTCGCCAGGATGATCAGGCCAAGCACGATCGACTTTGTCGCCGCGCCCCCGACATAGGCGATGACGATCTCCAGATAGGACACCGGCGCCGACAGCAATTCGTAGATCGAGCCGACGAATTTCGGAAAATAGATGGCGAAAGAGGCGTTGGAGATCGACTGCGTCAGCAGCGACAGCATGATCAGCCCCGGCACGATGAAGGCACCGTAGCTGATGCCGTCGATCTCGGTGATGCGCGAGCCGATGGCCGAGCCGAAGACGACGAAATAGAGTGACGTCGAAATGACCGGTGAAACGATGCTTTGCAGCACCGTGCGAAGGGCGCGCGCCATCTCCACCCGATAGATCGCCCATACCGCATGAAGATTCATGGCCGCGCGCGGATTCATGCCGGTTTCCTCACCAGATTGACGAAGATCTCCTCGAGCGAGCTGTTTTCCGTATCGATGTCGCGGAACTGGATGCCGGCCGCCTCGAGCTCGCGGATCAGCGAGGCGACGCCCGGCCGTTCGCTCTGGTTGTCATAAGTATAGGTCAGCTGTCCGCCATCCGGCGAAAGCTCCAGCGCATAGCTCGAAAAAGCGTCGGGAACAGTGGCCAGGGGACTGCGCAGTTCCAGTACAAGCCGTTTGCGGCCAAGCTTGCGCATCAGCTCGGCCTTGTCCTCCACCAGCACGATCTCGCCGCGGTTGATGACGCCTACGCGATCGGCCATCGCCTCGGCTTCTTCGATGTAATGCGTGGTCAGGATGATGGTGACACCGTCTTCGCGCAGCCGGCGCACCATCGCCCACATATCCTGGCGCAGCTCGACATCGACGCCTGCCGTCGGTTCGTCGAGGAACAGGATGCGCGGCTCGTGCGACAGCGCCTTGGCGATCATCAGCCGGCGCTTCATGCCGCCGGACAGCGTGATCGCCTTGGCGTCCTTCTTGTCCCAGAGCGACAGATCGCGCAGCACTTTTTCGACGAACGCCTTGTCCGCCGGCTTGCCGAACAGCCCGCGGCTGTAATTGACCGTCGCCCATACGCTCTCGAAGGCGTCGATAGTCAGTTCCTGCGGCACCAGCCCGATCAGGCTGCGCGCGGCGCGGTAGTCGCGGTTGATGTCATGGCCGTCGACGGTGACGCTGCCCGACGAACGGTTGACGATGCCGCAGACGATTGAGATCAGCGTTGTCTTGCCGGCGCCGTTCGGCCCTAGCAGCGCAAAGATCTCGCCGCGCACGATGTCGAGATTGATCTCCTTCAGCGCCTTGAAGCCGGTGGCGTAGGTCTTGGTGACCCCGGAAATCGAGATGATCGGCTGCATGGCTGAAAACGGCTGCTTGAAACAGAGTTGTTGATTTAATCCGCTGAATGTCGGTTCGCAAATCCGGATGTCAATGGCGCTCCTGACAGTTCGGGACATCGAGGTTCGCCGGAATAGGCAACACCTGCCCGGTCGTCCAGCCAAATTCCATGCAAAAGCAGATTAACCGGCACTGCGGCGTTCCGCCTCGCGGCGGGACGCCGCTTTGACCGTCCGGTGCATCAAGCCTATCCTTCAACAAACAAGCAGCAGCCGGAGCCGCCATGGACCCGCTCATTCTGTCGCGCATTCAGTTCGGCGCGAACATCTCGTTCCACATCCTGTTCCCGGCGATTACCATAGCGCTCGGCTGGGTGCTGCTTTTCTTCAAGCTCCGCTACAACGCGACAAACGATTCAGCCTGGATGCGCGCTTATTTCACCTGGGTTAAGGTATTCGCACTGTCCTTCGCCATGGGCGTGGTTTCCGGCGTCACTATGAGTTTTCAGTTCGGCACCAACTGGCCGGGCTACATGGAGACGGTCGGCAACATCGCCGGCCCGCTGCTGGCCTACGAGATCCTGACCGCCTTTTTCCTCGAGGCGGCGTTCCTCGGCATCATGCTGTTCGGCTTCCGCCGCGTCTCGAACCGCGTCCATACACTGGCGACGGTGCTGGTGGCCGGCGGCACCACCTTGTCCGCCTTCTGGATCATCGCACTCAATTCGTGGATGCAGACGCCGGCCGGCTTCGAAATGCGCGATGGTGTGGCGCACGCCACCGACTGGTGGGCCGTTGTCTTCAATCCATCCATGCCCTACCGGCTCGTCCATATGCTACTTGCTTCGGGGCTGACCGTCTCGTTCCTGATCGCCGGCCTGTCGGCGCTGCGCTATCTCTACGGCGATCGCTCGGAATCGATGTGGAAGGCCTTGCGCACCGGCGTCTTCACCGCCGCGATCCTGATCCCGATCCAGATCTTTGCCGGCGACCAGCACGGCCTCAACACGCTGGAACACCAGCCGCAGAAGATCGCCGCGATGGAGGCCAACTGGAACACCGGTCCCAACGTGCCGCTGGTGCTGTTTGCGCTTCCCGACGAAGCGGCCAGGGAAAACAGGTTCGAGCTCACCATTCCCGATGGCGCCAGCCTTATCCTCAGGCACAGCGCCGGCGGCGTCGTGCCTGGGCTGAACGATTATGCCGGCAACCATCCCCCGGTATTTCCGGTGTTCTGGGGCTTTCGCATCATGGTCGGCACCGGGCTCCTGATGCTCGCTGTCTCCTGGTCGGCAGCCTTCTTCCTCAAGCGCCGCCACAGCCTGCCTAAGCCGCTGGCGCTGGTGATGGTGCCGATGGCGCTGTCCGGCTGGCTGGCGACGCTGGCCGGCTGGTACACCACCGAGATCGGCCGCCAGCCCTGGCTGGTCACCGGCGTACTGCGTACCGCCGATGCTGTCGGCCCGGTCGCCGGCAGCCATGTCGCGCTGTCGCTCGCGGTCTATCTCATCCTCTATGTGCTGCTCTTGATCGCATATCTCGGCGTGCTGGTGCATCTGGCATTGAAGGCGGCGAAGGATGGTGACACCTCGCCGCTGCCGGGCGTCATGAACAGGCCGCTGTCGCAGCCGGTTGCGCAACCGGGAGAAACATCATGAGCTTCGACTGGCCGACCCTGCTGCCTCTGATCTTTGCCGGGCTGATGGGCCTCGCCATCCTGATCTACGTCATCCTCGACGGTTTCGATCTCGGCATCGGCATCCTGTTCGCCGCAGCCGAAGACACCGAACAGGATACGATGATCGCCGCCATCGGCCCGTTCTGGGACGCCAACGAGACCTGGCTGGTGCTGGCGGTCGGCCTGCTGCTGGTCGCCTTCCCGTTGGCGCATGGCACCATTCTGACGGCGCTCTACATTCCGGTCTTCGTGCTGCTGGTCGGCTTGATCCTGCGCGGCGTCGCCTTCGATTTCCGCGCCAAGGTGCCGGCCGGCAGGAAGCACCGCTGGAACCGCATCTTCTTCCTCGGCTCGGTCATCGCGTCGCTGGCGCAAGGTTACATGCTCGGCGTCTATGTGCTCGGCCTCGACGTCGGCCCTGGCGGCATCGCTTTCGGCGCGTTGGTGGCACTTTGCCTTGCCGCCGCCTATGCGGCGATGGGCGCGGCCTGGGTCATCTACAAGACGGAAGGCGATCTGCAGAGGAAGGCGGTGCTGTGGCTGCGCACGGCGCTGGTGCTGACCGCGCTCGGCATGGTCGCGGTATCGCTGGCCACGCCCTTTGCCAGCGCGCGCATCTTCGACAAATGGTTCGTCTGGCCGGCCATGCTCTATCTGTCGCCGCTGCCGATCCTGTCGGCAGTGCTGTTCCTGTGGCTATGGCGCCAGACCTTCCATCTGCCGAAACCCGGCGACCGCCACGCGCTGCTCCCGTTCCTGACATTGGCCGCGATCTTCACGCTCGGCTTTGCCGGCCTCGCCTGGTCGTTCTACCCCTTCGTGGTGCCCGACCGGCTGACCATCTGGCAGGCTGCTTCGGCACCCGAAAGCCTGGCCGTCATCCTGGTCGGGACGGTCGTCGTGCTGCCGATCATCATCTTCTATTCGTTCTTTGCCTACCGGGTGTTCGCCGGCAAGGCGACGGATCTGACCTATGACTGACCGGCATCGCCGTCGCCACCTGAAACAGAATATTCATCTTCAAGCGGAATAACCTTCTCTGGCCGGCCCAGCAGAATCGCCGGCAAGAAGAAGGGCAACAGAATGAACCCCTTTTCTGCGGCAGCACAGGATCGGCTGCTGCTTTTGCTGATCCGGACGGTCGCGCTGATCGGCGCACTCGCGCTTGCCGGACTGCTGCCGGCCATGCCGCAGGCGCACGCCCAAGACGCGGCCAACTGGGCGGGCGTGTGGGACACGAAGTGGCGCGGCGGCGGCGCCCAGATCAAGTTCGAGCAGACCGGCACTGACGTAAAGGGCGTCTACCCGCTTTACAACGGCCGCATCGAGGCCAAGGCCGAAGGCGACAAGCTTGTCGGCCACTGGTTCGAAGGCGACCGCCAGGGCGCTTTCACCTTCGTCCAGTCGCCCGACGGCGGCAGCTTCATGGGCCGTTTCGATGCCGCCACCGCCGAATGGTGGACAGGGGTGCGTGTCAGCGCCGTCGAGGACGTCCGTGTCGACCAGTCGAGCCCGATGAGCACCATGCGCTCGTTCCTGCAGACGATGAACGAGAGCGGCGCCGACAACGTGCCGCGCGCCACCGGCGGCGGCATGGGTCTTGCCGGTCTGGCAGCAGGTCTCGTCGACGTCACCGAGGCCGACCGCGGCGGCCTCAACATGCCCGATTACACCAAGCTTCTGTTCACCGTCATCGACAACGCGACGTTCCGTCTGTGGAGCCTGCCGCATGATGCGATTTCCGGAGACGAGGTGACGGCGACGCTGCCGCAATACGGCACCAGGGTCTCCTTCGCCGTCACTTTTCGCCGCAAGCATGGCGACTGGTTCATCGTCGGGCCGCCACTTGCCCGGCTCCAGGCCAAGCTCGCCGAATTCCAGGAAGCGCGTGGCGAAGCCGTCGACATGGTCGACGATCCGAGCAAGCTTGCCTCGCCGCGCGATACGTTCAAGGTACTGTTGAGCGGCCTCACCGAAGCCGGCGACCCGGCACAAGCGGCGCTCGACCTGCGCAACTACAGTCAGGCCGTGCGCGGCGACGAGGCGTTCCTGCTCGAGCGCTATCTCAAAAAGGTCATCGACCGCATCGGCTATGTCTATTGGCAGGAGATCCCCGACGATCCGAAGAGCAACACCCCCTTCGTCTATTTCGAGCATCCCGCCGGCAACATCGTCATCGGCCCGGTCGAGACCGAGAAGAGCAAGATCTGGCAGTTTACGCCCGAGACGCTCGCCCACATCCGCGCGCTCTACGCCGACGTCGAAGACGTGCCGGTGGCGCCGGAATTCGCCGCCTTCGCCAGCACCGACCCGTTCTTCATCGCCCGTGGCCTCGCCCGCGAGATCAGCCCCGGCCTGCTCACCCGCGCCGGCCCGATGGAGCACTGGCAATGGTGGATGCTCGGCCTTGCCGCACTGGCCGGTATCGTCTTCGGCTTCATCGCCAATGCGCTGATTTCCTTGTTTGTGCGAAGGACGGACAGCTCGGCCTTCTTCCGCATTGTCGAATGGGCGGTGCGCTCGATCGTGCTTGGCTTCTTCCTGCTGTTGACGCTGCGCCCGCTCGGTCTGCCGCAAGTCGTCGCCGCCCCGGTCAAGGCAATCGCCTGGAGCCTGGTCGTGATCGGCGCCGTGCCGGTGGTCTGGCACCTGATCGGCAAGGTCGCCGACCACTATCGCGGACTGTGGCAGGTGCCCGGCTATCACGACACGCTGATTTCGCTTTCCACCGGTGTCGCGCGCGTCGCCGTGCTGGTCGTCGCCTTCCTGCTGTTGGCCGAAGTGCTCGCCATCCCCTACGAAGGCGTCATTGCCGGTCTCGGCATCGGCGGTCTGGCGGTGGCGCTGGCGGCGCAGCCGACGCTGCAGAACTTCCTCTCCGGCCTGACGCTCTATGCCGACCGGCCGGTCAGCGTCGGCGACTTCTGCAAGTTCGGCGACCAGTCCGGCACGATCGAGCATATCGGCATGCGCTCGACGCGCATCAGGTCGCTCGACCGCACGATCATCTCGGTGCCGAATTCGGATTTTGCCGGCATGCAGATCGAGAACTACGCGCATCGCGACCGCACCCGGTTCGCGACGACGCTGCAGCTGCGCTACGAGACGACGCCCGATCAGATGCGTTACGTCCTGGCCGAGCTGCGCAGGCTGCTGATCGCCCACCCGCGCGTCATCGACGAGCCGTGCCGCGTGCGCTTTGCCGGCTTCGGCGCCTATTCGCTCGACATCGACGTGTTCACTTACGTCAAAACCGCCGACGTGGCCGATTTTCAAGCCATCCGCGAGGACATCCTGTTGTCCATGATCAACATCATGGATGATGCCGGCGCGCAGTTCGCCTTCCCTTCGTCACTGGAATACCGAGCCACCGACCTTCCGGTCGACGACGAAAAACGCATCGCCGCGGAGAAAAGGGTCAGCGATTGGCGCGAGGCGCAAAATCTGCCTTTCCCCGACTTCAGCCAGATCGACAAATTCGCCCTCAACAACACGCTTGCCTACCCGCCTGAGGGCTCGGCGCATTATCGCGAGACGGAGCCCGACCCGGACTCGCCCGAGGCAAAGGCGACGCTGGAGAAAGTGCGCTGGAGCCTGCCCTGGAAAAAGGGGGTGTAGTTTCGAGGCGCTGGCGGGACAGCACCCCCCTCTGGCCTGCCGGCCATCTCCCCCGCAAGGGGGGAGATTAGCAGTTTCAGCGCTCCGCTCGTCCTGAACGTTGGAGATTTGGTGAAGGTCGAGGTGATAGCCAATCTCCCCCCTTGCGGGGGAGATGTCCGGCAGGACAGAGGGGGGTGCGAAGGATCGCCGACGCTTATTCTCCGTCGGGCCCGCAGGCTCCAAAAGCTCAGCTCTTGTTGGCGGCCAGCACCAGAACCGGCTTTTCGCTGTAGAGGTTGGGGAACAGCCGCTTCAGATTCTCGACCTTGGGCAGATCATTGTAGACGATATAGGGATAGGTCGGGTTGAGCGTCAGAAAGTCCTGGTGGTAATCCTCGGCCGGATAGAAGCTCTTGCCGGTCTCCAGCGTCGTCACGATCGGCTTGGGAAACACCTTGGCTTTGTCGAGCTGGGCGATGTAGCTTTCGGCGATCTTTTTCTGCGTGTCGTTTTCGGCAAATATCGTCGAACGGTACTGGGTGCCGCTGTCCGGCCCCTGGTAGTTCAGTTGCGTCGGATTGTGCGCCACCGAGAAATACACCTGCAGCAGCTGGCCGTAGGTCACCTTGGACGGCTCGTAGGTGATCTCGACGGATTCGGCATGACCCGTCCGGCTGGTGCCGACCATTTCATAGACGGCCGTGTCCTTGTCGCCGCCCGCATAGCCGGAGACGGCGCTGGTCACGCCCTTGACGTGCTGGAACACGCCTTGCACACCCCAGAAGCAGCCGCCGGCGAAGACCGCCTTTTCGGTGCCGGCGGTAGCCTTCTCGTCCATTGCCGGCGGCGGGATCACCACCGCGTCTTCGGCCGAGACTGCCGGCGTCTGCCAGAACACGGCGGCGGCGGCCGTGAGGATGAGCGCGGCAAGTGCTGCTTTTGCGAAAATCGACGATCGTTTCACGGCTGCGGTCATGTCTGATCTCCCATGATGCTGGTGTGGATTATACGACGGATAGGTCCGCCGGGCTCTCACTTTGCTGTGCGCATCGCCTATTTGGCCGGAGCCATGGCATCGCAGGCCTTGGTCGCTTCGGCTTTCTTCATGGCGTCCGTCTCGGCGGCTGCCTTGTTCATGCAGTCGGTCGTCATCGGATCTGTCGCCTTCATCGCGGTCGTGGCCATCGCGTCGGCCGGCTTCATGGCGTCCGTTGCCGGCTTCATGGCGTTTGTCGCCATCGCCGGCTTCATCGCATCTTCGGCCCGCGCCGCGCCACCGGCAAACAGCGCCGTCGAGCAAGGTGCGAAGGCGAGTGCCGCCAGGGTCGGGCGATTGGTCAAACGATTGGTCATGATGATCTCCTTGGGTTTGGCCTGTGTTGACGGCATGCGGCGGCGCCGCTGCGCGTTGGGGAAATTCGGCAGGGTTTCTAGTTCGTGGCGGCAGCCAGGATCGGCCCGCCGCGCGGCACCTGCACCAGCACCGCGGTGCTGAGGCCACCCGTCGTCGCCGGCAGCGGCAGCGCGGTGGCGTCGCCGGTCCAACTGCCCAACCTGGTCAGCGAATGCACGACATTGGCGTGCGGCAGCGTGCGGCCGGTGTTTTCGCCGCGCGCCACCGGCACCTCGACGACGCCCTTGCCGTAACGCACCAGCCAGACATCGGCCTTGCCGCCGGGCACCGGACCGGCGCCGATGCTGACCTTCCCGCCGGCGAGCGACAGCGAAGGTCCGTCGGCGTGGCCGCCGCTCGAAATCAGCTGCTCGATCTCGCCCGGCCTGGCGCCGACCGCATCGGCCTTGCCGTTGACCACCACTTGCGGCGTGAACGGGCCGGAACGGCCGAGCGACGGCTCATAGCGGACCTGGCGCTGCGTGAATTCTTCTTTGCCGAATGTGTCCTTCCAGCCGAGATAGTCCCAGTAGGTGACGTTGAAGGACAGCGCCAGCACGCCGGGCCGGTCCTTGACCTTGATCAGATTGGCGTTGGCCGGCGGGCAGGACGAGCAGCCCTGGCTGGTGAACAGCTCGACTACGGTCAGCGTCTGGCCGGCAGCCGCGCTGGTTGCCGACAGCACAGTCGCCGAAAACAGTACCGCGGCGAGCCCCATCAGGGCTGTGCTGCGTTTCGATCCGGTCATCGCTGTTCTCCTGTGCGGTTCCATGTCCACACTTCGCCGCCGACGCACGGTTCGTTACAGCATCACCGCTTCGTGATTGAGGAGAAGTCCACGTTTTTCGTCTCAGGACAGTAGCGCGGGCCGAGGCGACATCCGATCCCGCCCACACGGGGGGAGATCGGCACGCGGCCCGGCTATTGTGTAAGCACGGTTTCCGAAGGCCGCTTGTTGAAGGCGCACTTGCCGGTCACGAAATAGGAAAAATCGGCGTCGTCTATGGTGTTATTGGTAAGGGACCCGCCGTCTTCCCACGCTTGACTGCTGGTGATGCCGCAGGGCACGGCCGTAAAGATGTCGACAGTCGTATTGGCTAGCGTCTTGACCTTGTCGATGAACAATCGGTCGGAAGTGACCGGGTCGTCCGATCGCAGGGTTGTTTTCGTGCCCGTCTCCAGATAGCCGCCGCCAAGACCGGGATTGGGATTCGGAATCTTCATCTCCAGAGACAGGTTATCCATGTCCTTCACGTCGATCACCGCACCGGCGCCGGTCGCGGGATACATCGTGTTGACGCAGGTGGTTGCGTATTTCCTGGTGCCGCTGATCTGAGTGATTGTGCCGGTGGGCAAGCCGTAGAAGCTGAGCACCGTGGTGGTCGTGCATACTTGTTTCTGGACCAGCGTCTCCGTCGTTCCATTGATCGTGTACACAGAGGAGGTTCCGTAGCCTTTCGGATCGCCAAACCTGTTGTAGGCGTAGGAGATCCTCATCAGCTTGTTGGCCACAGTGTCCCCGGATTTCGTGCCGTAGAGCGTCACCGTCTTGTCCCACCAGCCCGAGATCTTGTCGACCTTGAACGTAGCCTCCACCAATGCCGGCCTCTTGGTCACTCCCGACGCGACGCCGACCTGCACCGTGTTGATCTTGACGATCTGCATGAAACTCGTCGCCATGGCAAAGCCGGCCGAAGCCTTGATGCTGGCGGCGCCGTCGGCGGCGACGACGAAGCTGTCGAGCTTGGCCGTGCCTTGCCCGCCATTGGCCAGGTATGCCTCCTGCAGTTTCACCTGGCGGTCCGCCAATGACGTGTCTGTAGCAAGCGTCGTGATCGACAGCGATGCTGCATCGAGGGCGTTCTGCATCGATGCCCTGGTTGAAACCGCCGAGGTATAGTCGATGGAAAAACCCAATGCGGCAACCATCGGGATAAGCAGGATGGCGAGCATCGGCGCGAACGAGCCGCTCACCGATCTGAGAAATTTGCGTGCTGACAGCGGCATTCCGACCCCCCGAAACGGCGATAGACCGGTGGGCTATCACGTCGGGCGCGAACTATGCTCTAATCTCATGGATCAAAGTTTAACGACTTTGCCTCGCCGCCGTCGCACCCGCGCTCCGCCGCTTGCCGATATACCGTGCCCCTGCTAAAGCGCGCCGCATGACCACGCCGATCAAGAACATCCGCAACTTCTCCATCGTTGCCCATATCGACCATGGCAAATCCACGCTTGCCGACCGGCTGATCCAGTCGACCGGCGGGCTGGAGCTGCGCGACATGAAGGAGCAGGTGCTGGACTCGATGGACATCGAGCGCGAGCGCGGCATCACCATCAAGGCGCAGACGGTGCGGTTGAAGTACCACGCCAACAATGGGCAGGACTATATCCTCAACCTGATCGACACGCCCGGCCATGTCGACTTCGCCTATGAAGTGTCGCGCTCGCTGGCTGCCTGCGAGGGCTCCCTGCTGGTCGTCGACGCCTCGCAAGGCGTCGAGGCGCAGACACTGGCCAATGTCTACCAGGCGATCGATAACAACCACGAGATCGTCGTGGTGCTGAACAAGGTCGACCTGCCCGCCGCCGAGCCCGAGCGCATCCGCGAGCAGGTCGAGGAGGTGATCGGCATCGACGCCTCAAACGCCGTGCTGATCTCGGCCAAGACCGGGCTCGGTATTCCCGACGTGCTGGAGGCGATCGTCAACGATCTGCCGCCGCCGCGCGAAGGCGACATCACGGCCCCGCTGAAGGCGATGCTGGTCGATAGCTGGTACGACGCCTATCTCGGCGTCATCGTGCTGGTCCGCATCATCGACGGCGTGCTGAAGAAGGGCCAGACCATCCGCATGATGGGCACCGGCGCCAGATACCTGGTCGAGCGCACCGGCGTCTTCACGCCCGCCCGCATCAATGTCGACGAGCTCGGCCCCGGCGAGTTCGGTTTCTTCACCGGCTCGATCAAGGAAGTCGCCGACACCCGCGTCGGCGACACCATCACCGAGGACAAGCGCCCGACGGCACAAGCCCTGCCCGGCTTCAAGCCGGCGCAGCCGGTGGTGTTCTGCGGCCTGTTCCCGGTTGACGCCGCCGATTTCGAGGATCTGCGCGCCGCCGTCGGCAAGCTGCGCCTCAACGACGCGTCTTTCTCCTTCGAAATGGAAACCAGTGCCGCACTCGGCTTCGGCTACCGCTGCGGCTTCCTCGGCCTGCTGCATCTCGAAATCATCCAGGAGCGGCTGGAGCGCGAGTTCAACCTCGACCTCATCGCCACCGCGCCGAGCGTCGTCTACCGCCTGCTGTTGAATGACGGCACGGTCAAGGAACTGCACAACCCGGCCGACATGCCCGACGTGGTCAAGATATCGGCCATCGAGGAGCCGTGGATCCGCGCCACCATCCTGACCCCCGACGACTATCTCGGCGGCATCCTGAAGCTCTGCCAGGACCGGCGCGGCATCCAGGCCGACCTCTCCTATGTCGGCAAACGCGCCATGCTGATCTACGATTTGCCGCTCAACGAGGTGGTCTTCGACTTTTACGACCGGCTGAAGTCGATCTCCAAGGGCTACGCGTCCTTCGACTATCACCTCACCGACTACAAGGAAGGCGACCTGGTCAAGATGTCGATCCTGGTCAACGAGGAGCCGGTCGACGCGCTGTCGATGCTGGTTCACCGCACGGCGGCGGAAAAGCGCGGCCGCCAGATGTGCGAGAAGCTGAAGGAGCTGATCCCGCACCACCTGTTCAAGATCCCGATCCAGGCGGCGATCGGCGGCAAGGTCATCGCCCGCGAGACGATCTCGGCGCTGCGCAAGGACGTCACCGCCAAATGTTACGGCGGCGACGTCTCGCGCAAGCGCAAGCTGCTCGACAAGCAGAAAGAGGGCAAGAAGCGGATGCGGCAATTCGGGAAAGTGGATATCCCGCAAGAGGCGTTTATTCAGGCGCTGAAGATGGGCGATTGAAGAGGCTGCTGCGCGATATTCTGATGCTTTTTGCCGCCGACTCTAACTCATACAGGAGTGGTCTGAGGGCTGGCTTGTCTAAGGCAGCTTCAGCATTGAGGGTCAAATATCGGATCAAAGTTGCGATAGTTAATGGATCTGTGGCTGATTAGCTCGGGTGTATATTCCCTAACTCTTGTTGAATTGAGACCTTTGACGCCTCGTTGAGATTTGTGATTAATGGACACGACGCGCTTCGCGCGATTTGGAGATTTGAATGTCCGACGACACAGACTCTTGGTTTGACGACTATGCCGATGATGCAGACGAGGGCCAAGTCGACGAATACGACATTACGGCCACCCCGAACGACTTCAATGTATTAACGCTTTACAGCTTCATCGAAGCCGGCGCCGTTCGTATACCGGGTTTCCAACGAAACTATGTATGGGACCGAACGAGGGCGTCAAAACTTATTGAGTCCTTGATAATCGGTATACCTGTTCCTCAGTTATTTCTTTATGAACAATCTAGAAATAAGTTTCTAGTGATAGACGGTCAACAGCGGCTAATGTCAATTTATTATTTCATGAAGCGACGCTTCCCAAGAACAGATAAGAGGATCGAACTTAGGGCGATATTCGATTTACATGGTCGGATACCTGATGAGATACTTCATGACGATGCATATTTCGAGGATTTCAAACTGAAGCTTACGGGCCGACTCCCAAACGAGTCCAACAAGTTCCACGGGCTGAACTATTCGACGCTCGGTGAATATAAGACGCAATTGGATCTTCGTCCCATTAGAAATATTGTTGTGAGACAAAACTCCCCCGAAGACGACGACTCGGCTATTTATGAAGTTTTCAATAGGCTTAATACCGGCGGGGTTAATCTAAGGCCGCAAGAGATTCGCACCAGTATGTACCATTCCAATTTCTACGATATGCTATACAGAATAAATCAAGATAAGAAATGGAGGGAATTCCTAGGAAATACCGAGCCAGATCTACATATGAAGGATATAGAGATTCTTCTACGGGGATTCGCGATGTTGATCGATGGGGACAAATATGCTCCATCTTTAGTTAGATTTCTAAATCACTTTTCTAGGATGTGCGAGAGCCATACGAAAGAGCAAAATTCGTATTTGGAGGCTTTGTTCCACTCTTTCCTGAAGGCGTGCGCAGAACTTCAAATGGATGCGTTCACCAATCCCCGAAATGGGAGATTTAATATTGCGCTGTTTGAAGCGGTGTTCACGGCAGCTTGCTCAACGGCCTTCAAAGAGAGAAGGAAGGTTAAGGGCGTCATAAATCCAAGCGAAGTCACGTCACTTGAGAAAGACAAGGATTTCGTTCTCGCTTCACTAGAAGGAACAACGAGAACCTCCAATGTTGAAACTAGAATTTCAAAGGCGAGGGAAATAATTTCATCCCTTTGATGAGGCGATCAGGTGGGGGTCGTAGATACTATATATGAGGAATTTGTCGCGACCTATGACGTCCTAGGTCGAGCTGTTCTCTTCAGAATAGCTTGGACGGCAATTCGAGAAAATCGATACTGCTAAGCGCGGCGAGCTATTTCGAAAACGCGCTCGCCAACATAGTGGAAGAGTTTGCAAGGAATAGCAGCGCAAACACGATGGTTGGCGACTTGATTAAAGCCCGAGTTATAAGCCGGCAATACCACACGTGGTTTGATTGGGATAAAAATAACGCGAACAAATTTTATCAAATGTTTGGAGACGTCTTTAGGGAACATATGACGTCTTTGGTGAGAAACCGCGTCCAGTTTGATGAGGCTGCGAAGGCATTTCTTGAGATCGGCCGAGATAGAAACCGGTTGGTGCATCAGGATTTTGGAAGCTTCACCGTCGAAAAAACGACTAGTGAGATTTATGACCAATACAAAAAGGCGAGAGGCTTCGTTGAGATGGTCGAAAGGGAGCTAGATTATTGTTGCTCTAAAGCTACGACGAGGGGGTTGTAGTCCCCCTTGTAGCTTGCTTCTCTAGACAGCTATGGTGACGTTGCCCCCAGTTTCTATCCAGTTTTGAGTTCGTTTCCGGCATGGGTTGTGCCCTGCTGGGCGGGTGAAGCGACGGGCGCTGGCGCGGAGCCTTTGGCACAGAGCAGCGCGAGCGACCGTCGTAGATTGAAGGTGGTGGCGAACTCGGCGGGTGTCTGCCAGGCGATTTGGGAATGCGGCCGCCGCGGTGTTGTAGTCGGCGCGCCACAGGGCGATGGCGACGCGTGCCTGAGCCAGCGAAGTAAACAGCGTCTCGTTGAGCAGTTCATCGCGCAGTCGGCCGTTAAAGCTCTCCATGAAGCCATTATCCGGCATGATGTTCTTGGTGCCATCGTTTGTTCGGTACGTCAGGTTCGTTAAGCTTGGCGCATCCGGGCCACGGGGCACCGGGAGCACGCAAGTGCGGGCAGGCCGTCGTATGCAGATGAACTGCGAGTTCGAGCACATTATCTGGCCGCCCCTACGACTCGCCCGGATGCGCTGCGAGCGCGGATCCGTATTTGTCGTGTTGCCCGCTCGCTCCCTGTTCGTGACCAACGATGGAGGGAACCGTGCGTATTATCGGCATGGACATACACCGCGTAGCCGCCGAGGTCGTGTCGTTGCTTGATGGCAAGATCGTCAAGCTCGGCCGCGTTCAAATGCTGCGCAATAAGCTCGAGGAGTTCGCCAGGAAGGAACTCACCCACGATGATCATGTGGTGATCGAGGCTACGGGCAATGCTGCTGCCGTCGCTGAAGTGCTGTCGCCCTACGTCGATCGGATCGTGATCGCCAATCCCAAGCAGGTGCACATGATCGCGCACGCGAAGGTGAAGACTGACACGATCGACGCCACTGTCCTTGCGAAGCTCTACGCCTCGGGCTTTCTGCCGGAGGTCTGGGTTCCGGATCCGGGGACCCTTGCCCTCCGAAGACAGGTCACCAGGCGGACACAGCTGGTTCGCCAGCGTTCGCGGCTGAAGAACCTGATCCAGTCAATCCTCCACGCCCACCTGATCCCGCCGTGTCCGCATGGGAACCTCATCGGGATCAGCGGGCGCAAATGGCTGACGAGGCAAATATTGCCTGCGGATGAGCGCGCCGCCATCCAGCGCCACCTCGGCTTGATTAACCAGATCAACGAGGCGTTGACGGTGGTCGAGGCGGATATCGCCGTACATGCCCTCCCGGATCCGACAATCCGCCGCCTGATGACGTTACCCGGCCTCGACGTCACCGTGGCTGCGAGCGTTGCCGCGGCAATCGGCGACATACGGCGCTTCAGCGATCCACAGAAGCTCGTTGCCTATCTTGGCCTCAATCCGAGCGTGCGGCAGTCCGGTGAGGGGCCAGCCTATCACGGGCGCATCACGAAGCAGGGCCGCGGCCATGCGCGGGGGATGCTGGTCGAGGCGGCATGGGCGGCTGTGCGATCGCCAGGACCTCTTCGCGCCTTCCACAAGCGGATCGCCTCGCGCCGCGGGAAGCACATCGCGGCCGTCGCCACTGCGCGCAAGCTTGCAATGATCATCTGGCACATGCTGAGCAAGGATACCGACTACATCTGGGCCCGGCCGGCCTTGCTCGCCCGCAAGTTCAGATCGGTCGAGCTGCGTGCCGGCCTTCCGACCAGCCATGCCAGACGCGGCACCGCCTTCGACTACAACATCCCGGCCAAGCGCGCCGAAGAACGATCCCGCGTCGAGAAGGCGGAAGCTGCCTATGCAGCAGCGACTTCCCGATGGCGAACGAGGCCGGAAAGGCAGAAGGCTGTGGAAAAAGCCGCCGAATGAGAAGAACGGGCTATTCTACAACATCCGTCTGCATCGGCTTGCCGGGCGCAATGTAATGCCATTCGACGCGGTTCTGATCCGCCCAGGAGAGGATGGCGTTCGAGGTGAACTCGCTGCCATTGTCGCTGACGATCATCCTCGGCCGGCCGCGCTCGGTGATGAGCCGGTCCAATTCGCGGGCAACCCGCATGCCCGAGAGAGACGTATCAATGATGAGTGCCAGGCACTCTCTCGTGCAGTCGTCGACGACGGCCATGATGCGGAAGCGGCGCCCGTCGGTGAGCTGGTCCGATACGAAGTCAAGCGACCAGCGCTCGTCGGGCCTCAGCGGCACCAGCATCGGCGCCCTGGTCCCGATCGCCCGTTTGCGGCCGCCACGGCGGCGAACGGCGAGCTTCTCCTCCCGATAGAGCCGGAACAGCTTCTTGTGGTTCACGACCAGGCCCTCCCGCCTCAGCATCACGAGAAGACGCCGGTAGCCGAACCGGCGTCGCTCCTGCGCGATCGCCTTCATCCGCTCGCGAACCTCGCGGTCGTCCGGCCTGCTGGTCTCGTAGCGAACCGTCATGCGGCAAC